>JBBRGY010000273.1:0-4851 GCA_038223495.1 Burkholderiales bacterium
ATGATGTACTACCTGCGCATGATTTTCCGGAAGCTGTTTAATCGCACAACGTTCACGATCCTGCTGCTGCTTCTGCTGTCAGCAGTAATCTGGATCGTGGGCCCATTAATTGAAATTGCCGGTTACCCACCTCTCGCACCCACATGGATACGCTGGACGTTGATTGCAATCGTCTGGACGCTTTGGCTCATCAGGCTTCTCATTCGTTGGTGGCGCGAGCGCAACGTCAACGCGGCTTTGCTCGGTCAGCTTGCGAAAATGCAAAGTTCGGCAAAACCGGGGGACGGGCCAGCGGCTGGCTCGGAAGAGGTTGCAGAGCTCAACAAACGCTTCAAAGACGCATCGGAAATCCTCAAGAAGACACGCTTCTCAAGTAACGAGAAGGGCGGCTTCCTTTCTGGTTTATCCAAGCAGTATGTTTATCAATTGCCTTGGTACGCGTTCATCGGTGCACCGGGTTCTGGCAAGACCACGGCTCTCATCAACGCAGGGTTGACCTTCCCACTGGCAGAGCAATTCGGCAAGGCCGCAATTCGTGGCATCGGCGGCACGCGGAACTGCGATTGGTGGTTCACTAACGAGGCGGTTCTGATCGACACGGCGGGTCGCTATACAACGCAGGAAAGTAACGAGTCAGTTGACAAGGCCGAGTGGCAGGGTTTCCTGACATTGCTCAAAAAATTTCGTCCCCGGCAACCGCTCAACGGTGTCTTGCTGACCGTTTCCGTTGCTGACCTGTTGCAGATGTCAGCGCAAGAACGTGAAGTTCACGCCGCTACGCTCAAGGCGCGTTTGCAGGAATTGCGTGATGGGCTGGGCGTTCAATTTCCAGTGTATGTGTTGGTTACTAAAACCGATTTGTTGTCGGGCTTCACGGAATACTTCCTGAATTATTCGCGCGAAGAACGCGCACAGGTTTGGGGCTTTACGCTGCCGTATGCACCTAATTCGACCGAGCCCATCGCGGTCCGAGAGTCGTTCGGTCGCGAATTCGATCTGCTCTATCGACGGTTAAACGACGGCATGCATCAGCGCCTGCTGGACGAGCCCGACTTGTCCAGACGTGCTTTGACCTACACGCTGCCGCAGCAGTTGGCGGGCATTCGCGATGTGCTCTCCCGTTTGCTCGGCGCGGTGTTTAGCGACTCAAAGTTTGGTGAGCAACCTATGTTGCGCGGTGTGTATTTCACATCGGGCACGCAGGAGGGAACACCGTTTGACCGTGTGCTCGGGGCCATGCAACGCACGTTCCGGGTCGACAGTAAGGTGCAGGCAGCTGGCATCGCAGCGGGCAGTGGGCGCAGTTTCTTTCTTCAGGATCTCCTGCAAAAAGTCATCTTTCCGGAACACTTTATTGCGGGTCGCAATCTTGCGACCGAAAGACGGATGCGTTGGTTGCGTTGGAGCGGAATCGCTGCGTGCGGCCTGACTTTTCTCGGGGCAAACATCGCCTGGTGGGTTAGTTACGGCAACAACACAAACTACATCAGCGAGGTCTCGGCGAAAACAGACGCCCTGCGTGAAAGCGTGGGTGGGATACCTCCAGCTAACAGCGAAGACGCGCCGGGCTTGCTTGTTCCGCTTAATCAGGCACGCGACGTGTCACACAGTTCCAAGTTTGACTTCGACAGTCCCCCTTGGAGCTATCGCTACGGTTTGTTTCAAGGGCCGAAGCTCGACAGCGCGGCGCAAAATGTTTACACCCGGTTGCTTGAAGATAGCCTGATGCCGCGTGTTGCAGCGCGCGTGCAAGCGCGTTTGCGCGCGGCAGCAAATAACAAATCTGAGGCAAGCTACGAGGCCTTGAAGGCATACCTGATGATGTTCGACACCGGTAAGGTGAAGGACGAATTCATCAAGAACTACGTGGGTGCCGACTGGATGGCTGCGTTGCCGTCCGACGTGCCGACCGAAACAAGAAAGCAATTGTTGTCACATCTTGATGAGTTGTTGCGTGTTGGTGGCTACCGCTCTCCGTTCCAGCAAGATACCGCGCTGGTGCAACAGGTGCGGGACTATCTGCTGCAGCAAGCGCCGGAAAAACGCACCTACAACCTGATCAAATCAAAACTCATTGCGGTAGACCTTCCGGAGTTCACGGTGATTAGCGCTGCCGGAGAGCGTGCGCCGCTGGTGTTCGAGCGCACGAGCGGAAAATCATTAAGTACGTCAGGGATCCCTGGCTTCTATAGCGAACGTGGCTACAACGAGTATTTTGTAAAAGCGCTCGCTCAAAGTGGCCCCGAGTTGGCGCTTGAAGACGCCTGGATCCTTGGGCGTGGAGGCTCTGCTCCTGGAGCGACTAAAGCACTGACTGGGGCCAGCGACATGCAGCGTTTTGATCGCGCCGTCCGCTCGTTGTATCTGCAGGATTTCGCTAACCAGTGGCAAAATTTCTTGCTCGACATTCGGTTGAAGGCGCCTAGAAATTTAGGTGAAACGATTGAAGCAGCAAACGTTCTGGCCGCACCGGATTCACCCTTGACGTTGTTGGTACGGAAGGTCGCCGAGCAAACTACGTTGATAAACACCGAGGCGGGAACGGGCAACCGCGTGAATCAGATCAAGCAATCGGTTCAACGCGGCGTAGATGAAATCGCTGCGGCGACTGCGGCCCTGGCGAATGCGCCACTCACTGCTGATCGCGTCGAGATGATCGTGCAGGATAGGTTTAAGGAATTCCGAGCGCTCGCGCTGCCAACGGGCAAGGGCAAGATTGATGACTTAGCCAAGGAAATTCAAAGCTACGCTGTCAGTCTTCGCACTGATCAAATCGCTGTCAGTAACGGAAGCACGCGCCGCTCGGCAGATGCTGACACTCGCCTCGCGTCTACGGCATCCCAGTTGCCGACTCCCGCGCGTGAAATCGTCGAAGGTCTCACGGGCGTGGCCGCCAAGCTTGCGAAGCCCGCGTTGCAGGCGAATGCTGCTGCGGCGGTCAAAGGCGCAGTCGGGCAAAGTTGCTCCGCTGTTGCCCGAAGTTATCCGTTTGACCGACGTGCATCGCAGAATGCGTTCCCAGCGGATTTCGCGCAAGTGTTCGGCCCGCAGGGGACTCTGAAAACCGCCTTTGACTCCATCGCATCCTCGGTCGACATGTCGCGTGATCCATGGCAACCGCGGCCAGGACCGGACGGTGCTGCCGCCGGTTCACCGGGTGATCTGCGGGCTTTCAAACAGGCCGCCGAGATTCGTGATGTGTTCTTTGCCGGTAGAACTACGCCTGGTTTTGAGCTCGATGTTCGCGTCATCGCTCCGCCCGGCGAGAAAGCGGAGTTAGACGTTGACGGCACTGTAGTGTCCTCGGCTGATGACAGCAAACGAATCACGTGGCCTGGCCCGAAAAATAGCGAAAAAGTTCGACTCAGTGTCGGCGGCCGTCCACCTGCCATAACGACTGATGGATTTTGGGCGTTATATCGACTGATCGATCGTGGAACCGTAGTCCCTGCAAGCTCGCCGACCGTCGTTACTGTTGCTTTAAATGTTGTGGGTAAAGAAATTCGCGTTGAGTTGCGCGCACGCTCATTCCGTCATCCGTTAACGATGGCCGCGATGCAGCGCTTTACCTGTCCCGGTGGTCGTTAGCATGGACGGCGTTGCTGACGACTCTAAAGCGCCGGTAGCCAGTCCGCCAAGCCTTGCATGGTTTGGAAAATTGCCCAGCGCGGGTGATTTTATATCGCGCCGAATGCCGTATGCAGTCCAACAGTATTGGGATCGTTGGTGTGCCAGCAGCATGGAAGCGCTGAAAGAGCGTAACCCTGTGAGCGGATGGGCGTTGTGGGGCAGCATGCCGAAATGGGCATTTTTGTTGCCCGCTCAACCAGGCTTGCCGTTTGGGCAACTCGGCGTTCTCGCGCCGTCGTGTGATCGCGTCGGTCGTAATTTCCCGTTTCTTGTGACGACGACACTGAGCGACAACAATATTGCCGATCTTGTGCCTCGTGCGGCGTTGATCGGTTTGGCTTGGGGTGCTGCTATCACTGAAGCTCAGATGTCACGCAGCCATATCGAAGCTCTAGATGCCAAATTGGCGGATGCGCTTGCAGAGCAAATGGCCCGGGATGTTCCCGATAGCGAAGGGGATATTACGTTACCGCCTGGCGTGAGCCCGCTCACACTGCCGTGGCCCGAACTTGCGCGTAGCTTTGATTTGCGTGGCTCAGATAGCTACTGGTGGAGTGTGCCACCCGCTACTACTGGCTTTCGAGCCAGAACGCACACGGGACAGCTTACCGCTTCGCACTTTGGAGTGCTTTGTTCGTGACCGCCTGAGTCGGGTTGACGTCTTCGAATTGCGGAAATTGATGCTCATTCAATCGAAGTGGACGATATAAGGTCGACGTCGAAAGACCACACGCTGATAGAGTCTCGACATGACTTCTGATCATCGAGTTCTTTGTCTCTGTCCAAGTGATCGCTCAGTCCGTGCGTTTCAACGACTGCTTGCAAAGAGCGACATTTCCCCGCCAGTCTGCATCGACTTCGAGCGGTTTTGTGCGGGGTTGTGGCGGCGTGGGCAGTTATTTGGGCTGATTGCTGATTCGCGAGAGCTTCTGGATGCGGATGCCAGTTCAGCGATTTGGCGATCGGTGGTTTCTGGCGAAACAAGTCTTCTGTCTGGCGAGTCAGCTCGCGTTGCATCGCTCGCGGATGATGCATGGACGCTCGCCAATCGCTACGGGTTGTCGATTCGCCAAATCGCATCGCTCGCTTCAGGGGATGACAACATCGCGTTGTTTGCCCGTTGTGTAGCCCGAATGGAAGCCGCGTTACGACGCGCCTGTGCGATCACTCAACCAGAGCTTTACGCACAGCTGTTGCTACAACTTGACGCGATTCAAACAC
>JBBRGY010000274.1:0-4847 GCA_038223495.1 Burkholderiales bacterium
TCGCTGAAAACGATCATCAAGATCGTGCGCTGTCTCGACCGCACCGATTGGTTGGAATCGCTCGCTCCGCAGGTGAGCGTGAGCCCAATGCAGATGCTCTCGACCGCCCGTCGAACTGCGCCGCGGCAACGCGTTTCCAAGCCGCGCAATCCGACAACGATTCACGCGTAAATCGCTGTGTACAAAGACGTGGATTTGATCGAGGTCCGCGCGTGGGGCGCAACCGTCGGCGCGGTCGCGCTGGAGCCGCGCGTCGGATACTACGCGTTTGAATATGCGCCGGCATGGCGGGCGCGAGGCATCGAGCTGGCGCCTCTGACGATGCCGATTTCACAATCAACGTATGTATTTCCAACGCTTCCTGAAGCGACCTTTCAACGCCTGCCCGCGTTGCTCGCCGATGCTTTGCCCGACGACTTCGGCAACGCGCTGATTGACGCGTATCTTGCGCGAGCAGGCGTCGAGCGCAACGCCATCACGCCGCTGGATCGGCTTGCCTACATGGCCGCGCGCGGCATGGGTGCATTAGAGTTTCGCCCAGCGCGTGGCCCCCGACACACCAAACCCACAGCCATCGAACTCTCGGAACTGGTCACCAGTTCGCGGCAGGCACTCGCCGGAAAATTTGACGGTGATCGCGAGACCGAAGCCGCGATTTTGAATCTCATTCAAGTTGGCACGTCGGCAGGCGGAGCGCGCGCGAAAGCCGTGATCGCGTGGAACCCTGCGACTAACGAAATCCGCTCAGGTCAGCTACCCGCCGCGCCGGGGTTCGACTACTGGCTGGTCAAGCTCGATGGTGTCGGACGCGATAGTGAGCTGGGCACTGGCGGCGCTTATGGTCGCATCGAATACGCGTACTCGCTCATGGCAAGAGCGGCAGGCATCGATATGGCCGAATGTCGTCTGCTCGAAGAAAACGGACGCGCCCATTTCATGACGCGGCGCTTTGACCGGCAGGACGGCGAAAAAGTACACATGCAGACGCTCTGCGCGATGCAGCATCTGGATTACAAACAGCGCGGTACCCACGATTACAACCAGTATTTCCAGACCATCCAGACGCTGGGTTTGGGCGCAGATGCCATGGAGCAGGGCTTCCGGCGCATGGTGTTCAACGTGCTCACCGCGAACTGCGACGATCACACCAAAAATCTGTCGTTTCTGCTGCCAAAAAATGGCAAGTGGAGACTGTCACCGGCCTACGATGTGACGCATGCGTTCAACCCAAAAGGCGAATGGACGTATCAGCATTTGATGTCGGTGAACGGGCGATTTACTGGCGTCACGCGCGATGATTTATTCGCGGTTGGTGATCGCTTTTTAGTGCCGCGATTTCGCGAAGTGATTCGTGAGGTTTCTGCGGTTGTCGTGCAGTGGCCGGATTATGCGAAATTGGCGGAAGTGCCCAAGCGAGAGGTCGCGGCAATAACGGCTGATTTTCCGAAGCTCTAGTTTTTTTGCGCAGCCTCAATCAGCGCCGCGAGTTTGGCATGCGCCTCACGCGGGCTCAGATCGTCGGCGTCCAGCGCGGCTAGTTCAGCGATTAAGGGCGACGGGGCCGCGACCGCATCAACGGGTGCAGCAATCGAAGCAAACATGTCGGCCTGCGGCGCGTGATGGGTGCGCTCTTTCTCCAGCCGTTCCAGCTCGCGTCTGGCGTCGCGAATGACCTCGGCGGGCATACCTGCGAGTTTCGCCACATCGATCCCGTAGCTGCGGCTGGCCGGGCCAGCCTTTACTTCGTGCAGGAATACAACTTTGTCGCCATGCTCAATGACTGAGACGTGCTGATTTACACAGGTTGCGAAGTCGTTGGCGAGTTCAGTCAACTCGAAATAGTGAGTGGCGAAGAGGGTGAGGCTTTGCGATTTGTTGATGAGTCGTCGAGCGATGGCGGTGGCGAGCGCGAGGCCATCAAACGTTGAAGTGCCTCGGCCAATTTCATCGACGATCACTAGCGAATTTGGCGTAGCGCGTTGCAAAATCGCGGCGGCTTCGGTCATCTCCACCATGAACGTGGATCGTCCTGACGCCAGATCGTCGCTCGCACCGATGCGTGTGAGCAGGCGATCAATCGGGCCAATCGTGGCTTGATTCGCAGCGACGAAACAGCCCGCATACGCCATGATCACGGCGAGCGCGGCTTGTCGCATGTACGTGCTTTTTCCGCCCATGTTGGGGCCCGTGAGAATCACGCAGACGCGCTTGCTGTCCAGACGCAAATCGTTCGGGATGAATTGATCGACGAGTGATTCGATGACGGGATGCCGCGCGCCGCTGAGTTCAAGGCACGGCAGACTCGTGAAATTCGGGCGCGCGAGTTTGAGCGTTTCGGCGCGTTCGGAGAAGTTGGCGAGCACGTCAAGTTCGGCCAGTGCTGCTCCGGCGCGGCGGAATGCATCGAGTGCGGGCGCAAGCAGTTGCAACAGTTCGTCAAACAAACGCTTTTCCATTGCCAGCGCACGATCATTGGCCGCGAGTGCTTTGTCTTCAAACGCTTTCAGTTCAGGCGTGATGTAGCGCTCCACGTTTTTGAGCGTTTGCCGACGTTTGTATTCGACCGGAACCTGACCGGTGTAGCTTTGCGAAATCTCGATGTAGAAACCGCTGACGCGGTTGTATTCCACTCGCAGGTTGGGGATGCCAGTGCGTTCACGCTCGGTGGCTTCCATCATCGTCAAAAATGTGCTGCTGTCGTTCTGAATCGCGCGCAGTTCGTCGAGATCGGCGCTGTAGCCACTGGCGATCACGCCACCATCGCGCACGACCAGTGCGGGCTCGTCCATCACGGCGCGTTGCAACAGCCACAACCACTCGGGCTCGATCGTGATCGCGTCGCTCAGGCGGTTGAGCGTTTCGTTGTGGCAAGTTGCCAGCGCTTCCGCTATGCGCGGCAGAGTCGCCAGAGTCGTGCGTAACCCTGCCAGCTCACGGGGGCGCACGCTGGCCATTGCGATTCGGCTGGCGATGCGTTCAATGTCCGAGAGTCCGCGCAGGAAGTCCTGCATCTGCACGAAGTTCACGGTCTGCTCGCGGGCAAGCGCTTCGACCGCTTCGTGACGCGAACGAGCGAGCGCCTGATCGCGCGGCGGCTCGCACAGGAGCGCGCGCAGCAGTCGCGATCCTGCCGCCGTTTCGCAGCGATCCAGCAGTGAAAGTAGCGTCGGCTCAACCGCGCCAGACAGCGTTTGCGCGATCTCCAGATTGCGCAGGGTTGCGGCATCCATTTCCAGCGTTTCGCTGCCGCGCTCGACGTGCACGGTGGACACTGGCAAGCGCGTGCCGCCGTTCACCAGTCGGACAAATGCCAGGCCCGCACCCACCGCGTTGATCGCCAGCGGAACGCGTTCGATGTCCAGATGCGCAATGGTTGTCGTGCCTAGCGCCTGCGTAAGCTCGTCGCTGGCTCGGGTCGGCGTGAATTCGTAATCGGGTCGCGCCCGCAGCATGAAACCGTCACCGAGTAGCTCGCGCAGTGCGACTACCGTTGTTTCCGCATGCACGATTTCAGCGGGGTCTTTGCGGGCCAGATAAACGGCCAATTCACTGCGTTGCATGTCACGCAACACCAGCGTCCCCGAAGACGCGTTGATCAGCGCGACACCAGCGCGCGCGCTGTCCAGCGTCACGGCGGCCAGGATCGTCTCTTTGCGCGGATCAACCAGCGTCGAGTCCGTCACCGTGCCCGGCGTCACGATACGCGCCACTTTGCGCTCTACCGGACCCTTGGTGAGGCCGGGAACGCCGACCTGCTCGACGATCGCTACCGTGATGCCCGCGCGCACCAGACGGGCCAGATAACCGACAATCGAGTGAAAGGGCACGCCCGCCATCGGAATCGGCGCGCCATCCGATTCGCCGCGCGCGGTCAGCGTGATATCAAGGAGCTTCGCCGCGCGCCGCGCATCGTCAAAAAAAAGTTCGTAAAAATCCCCCATCCGGTAGAGCACGAGCTTGTCCGGGTGCTCAGCTTTGAGCGCCAGGTACTGCAGCATCATGGGGGTGTGGGCCATTTTATTAATCAGCTTTGTTGTGGAACCGCCACTGAACGAGGGCTATAACGCGAAAAGTCTATTTATCGATAAATGCACTTATGGGCAACCAGCCCCAGTGCAGCGGTGATTTCAGCCAAAAGCTGATTCATTTTTCATAATTGCCAAAAAACTGTGGGAGCGGTTCTACCGCGATACTCTCTGGCACGCGGGAATCGCGGTAGAACCGCTCCCACAGCTCGATAACGACGCTGTCTGGCACGCGGGAATCGCGGTGGCACCGCTCCCACAATGGGATACAGCCCTACGGCCCGTCGTTACTTCTTCTGCAAAGTTGTCAGCATCTCGGCAAAGATTTTCGGCGTCCCGGCCACGATGGAGCCGGAATCCATGTAGCTGTCCTCGCCGTCAATCCCGGTGACGAGCCCGCCCGCCTCCAGAATCATCAGCGCGCCTGCCGCCATGTCCCACTGGTTTAATTTCATCTCCCAGAAGCCGTCATAAAAACCCGCGGCGACGTACGCCAGATCGAGCGCGGCCGAGCCCGGACGGCGCAAACCGGCCGTTTTTGGCATCATGTTTTTAAGCTGGGTGACATAGTCGTCGAACGCGGAACCGTCGCGGAACGGGAAGCCCGTACCGATCAGTGAATCACGCAGTTTGAGCGTCTTCGAAACCCGCATGCGGCGGTTATTCATGTACGCACCGGCCCCGCGCGAGGCGGTGAACAGGTCATTGCGATTCGGGTCGTAACTCACGCCCTGCGACAGCTTGCCTTTTTCTTGCAAAGCGATGGAGACACAGTACGTCGGCATGCCATGCAGGAAGTTGGTCGTGCCGTCAAGCGGGTCG
>JBBRGY010000275.1:0-4846 GCA_038223495.1 Burkholderiales bacterium
GAAACTGTCAGTCGAGGCGCGGTCTTTTTGCAGTAGGTCGGAGAATGAGCTCATGCGTGGAAGTTTATTCCGCTCATGCGGTTTGCGCTACCGGGGCGGGAAAAGCGCAGTAACGGACTACAGTTTGATGTTTGCCGCCCACTCGGTTTTGTCAATCCGCTGCTTATTAGCGCCGCACAAGCATCGCTTGCGAGCCGATCTGGCCGACCTGTCACCACTCTTTTGAATTTGATCCAAATCAATAAAAGTGAATTAATCGGGGCACGCACACGACGCGCGGCCCAAGTTGTCCTGCTTCAAAAGCGCTGAATTTCGTGGCTGTCCCGCGCTATCAGACGGTGACCGCCATCATTCCAAACTGAATGCGCGTGCGCATCGTCAGTGCGTGGAAAGCCAGTTCAGGCAAACTATCGCCTTATTCCCGCAAACGTGCGCGCGGCCATCAAAAGTGACGCCGCCGATATCGATCCATTCCCACTCACGGAGCCCCTGATGACCCAATCGCAGCCGACCATCATTTACACCCTGACCGATGAGGCTCCGCTGCTGGCGACTCATGCCTTTCTGCCCATCATCCGTGCCTTTACCGAACCGGCCGGCATCCACGTGACGACCAGCGACATTTCGGTGGCCGCACGTGTACTCGCCGAGTTTCCGGAGTTTCTGAGTGAGGCGCAACGCGTGCCTGACACACTGATTGAGCTGGGCAAGCTCACGATGTTGCCCACGACCAACATCATCAAGCTGCCAAACATCAGCGCGTCGGTGTCGCAACTGGTCACCTGCATCAAAGAGCTTCAGGCGAAGGGTTACGCCATTCCCGATTACCCGGAAGATCCAAAGACCGACGAAGACAAGGCCATTCGTGCGCGTTATTCCAAATGCACCGGTAGTGCTGTCAATCCAGTGCTGCGCGAGGGCAACTCTGATCGTCGCGCACCGCTGGCGGTAAAAAATTACGCGCGGAAGAACCCGCACAGCATGGCCGAGTGGAGTCAGGCATCGCGCTCGCACGTGTCGCACATGCATCGCGGGGACTTCTATCACGGCGAAAAGTCCATGACAATCGATAGGGTGCGTGATGTAAAGATGGAGCTCATCACGACGTCGGGCAAGACCATCGTGCTCAAGCCTAAAGTCTCACTGCTCGACCGTGAAATTATCGACAGCATGTTCATGAGCAAAAAGGAGCTGCTGGCGTTCTATGAAAAGGAGATTGAGGACGCACACGATACGGGCGTCATGTTCTCGCTGCATGTGAAAGCGACGATGATGAAGGTGTCGCACCCCATCGTGTTCGGTCACTGCGTTCGAATTTTCTACAAAGACGCGTTCGAAAAGCACGGCAAGTTGTTCGATGAACTGGGCGTCAACGTCAACAACGGCATGGTGAACCTCTACGACAAGATCGCAACGTTGCCGCAAAGCAAACAGGACGAGATCAAGCGCGATCTACATGCGTGTCACGAAGGCCGCCCCGAGCTGGCGATGGTGGATTCGGCCAAAGGGATCACCAATTTCCACTCGCCGAACGACGTCATCGTCGATGCGTCCATGCCCGCCATGATTCGTAATGGCGGCAAGATGTGGGGTGCCGACGGACGCCTGAAGGATGTCAAGGCCGTGATGCCGGAATCGACCTTCGCTCGCATCTATCAGGAGATCATTAATTTTTGCAAATGGCACGGTGCGTTCGATCCGCGAACGATGGGCACGGTACCTAACGTTGGCCTGATGGCGCAACAGGCCGAAGAATACGGCTCACATGACAAAACGTTTGAAATCAGTGAGGACGGTGTCGCCAACATCACCGATCTTGCCACTGGCGAGGTGCTGCTGAGCGAGAACGTCGAAGCGGGTGACATCTGGCGCATGTGTCAGGTTAAGGACGCCGCGATTCGCGACTGGGTCAAGCTGGCCGTCAACCGAGCGCGCAATTCTGGTATGCCCGTGGTGTTCTGGCTCGACGCCTATCGTCCACACGAAGCCCAGCTGATCACCAAGGTGAAGATGTACCTGCATGAGCACAACACCGCCGGTCTGGACATCCAGATCATGAGCCAGGTTCGCGCGATGCGCTACACGCTGGAGCGCGTGATCCGTGGTCTCGACACCATCAGCGCTACCGGCAACATTCTGCGCGATTACTTGACCGATTTGTTCCCCATCATGGAGCTGGGCACCAGCGCGAAGATGCTATCCATCGTGCCCCTGATGGCGGGTGGCGGTATGTACGAAACCGGCGCGGGCGGCTCTGCGCCTAAGCATGTGCAGCAGCTTGTTGAAGAAAATCACCTACGTTGGGACTCGCTCGGCGAGTTCTTGGCGCTCGCTGTATCGCTCGAAGATTTGGGCATCAAGACCGGAAATAAGCACGCGAAAGTCCTCGCGAAAACGCTAGACGCCGCGACCGGAAAGCTGCTCGACAACAACAAGAATCCGTCGCCAAAGACCGGACAGCTCGACAATCGCGGCAGTCAGTTTTATCTGGCGATGTACTGGGCGCAAGAACTGGCAGCGCAAACAGAAGATCCTGCGTTGGCGGCGCGTTTTGCATCGCTGGCGAAGGCACTTACTGACAACGAGCAAACGATCGTGGCAGAGCTTGCAGCAGTGCAAGGTAAACCCGTTGATATCGGCGGCTATTTCAAACCGGATGAGGCGAAAGTCGACGCAGTGATGCGGCCTAGCCCAACGCTCAACGCAGTATTGGCTGCGGCGGTTTAGTCGTACTTGCGCTGCTTCGCTAGCGCCTGGCTAGCGAAGCGCAAACTGAGAACGTCCCGATGTGCGACGTTCTCAGTTGTAGCGTACTAAATCGAGCACTTATTGGATTTTTGCGCGGCTTTCACCATCTTCAGATCGGCACGAATTTCAGCAAGCTGAGCATCGGCATTGCCGTGATCTGCAGAGGCCCAGAACGGCCATCCAGTCAGCAAAAAGCCGACGGCATTTTTGATCTGAGCTTCAGTCTGTTTCCCCTTTTTCCCACCGTTAATAGCCGTTTCGGCCTTGGCTAGCGAGTCGCTTTCCTTGCCCAGTTCGCCGCAGGACTGCTTCTGGAAGTAGGCAAAATCTACTGCGAAAGTGGGTGCTGCGGCCAATGTGGAAAGCGCTGCGCCGACGACGACTGCTGACAAATTTAGTTTCATTGAAATTTCCTCCGGTGAGTTGATACAACGATGCTGCTCGCCAGTGAATCACACCGATTCCTTACCCCAAAAATTTCCTAAATCTGCGGAGAGAAGCAACAAAAACACTAGCGAGCGGATAGCGCAGCTGAAAGGTTTAACCGCGAACTGGGTCAATAACTTACCGCTGCAAGCGCCAGTATACGGGGGCTGAACCCAAAAGAAAGCATTAAGCGACTTTTTGATAAATGACGGTCTAGTCCCTGCTAAATGGTCATTTCAGGAAAAAGCCGTTAACATTATTTTTCTCCAATCTGGTACTTTGTGGCTTCTGTTCTGACGCAGTTGGGCGCGGTTGCGCGGAGCGATCATAAAACCGTTCGGCCACTGGTTGCGGGTAAAAGTCATCGAGCATCCCAGCGCAAAGTCGCTGTTGCCATTCGCGTCAAAAATCGGCATTGAGCGGGTCGTCGAGGGGCTGCAAAAGCGCTTTGTGCACACGCGGAACGGATAGCAGGTCACTGCCGAACTCTTCCGGGAAAAAGTCCGCCCGATTGATGGAAGGCGCGAAAGGGGTTTGGTGCTCCGCCTTCGGTGACGCGATGATCGTGCGGAGGTAGCTGCAGATGTTGAATGAAAAAAAGGGCCACTACTGCGGCCCTTCTCTATGGATGCACCAGTATCGAATCAATCGAACCGGATGCTCCCCACGGCGTTACTGCGGTGGGTTTTGAATGTTGGATGCCTGTTTGCCCTTTGGGCCTGGCACCACTTCAAACGCTACTTTCTGGCCTTCTTTCAATGAACGGAATCCGTCCATTTGAATCGCCGAGAAATGCGCGAACACGTCATCGGTGCCATCATCTGGCTTAATGAAGCCAAACCCTTTGGCGTCGTTAAACCATTTCACTGTACCTGTTGTCATAAAAATACTCCCTACTGCATAAAGCTTGTTTTGGTTGGTGACACACACATACAGTGTCGGATAGGAACCCCCCCGTCCAACGCCAGAGCGTCTGCCTGTGTACGTTGTACATTTATACAACCCTCTTCGTCAAGCGGATAATCGCGAATCGACGGAAAGTTGACGGATGTACGAGGTTTTGCCGCCACCTTGCTATGGAATGCGAAACCGTATTGGCATGACGTATGCTCTTGAAATCCCGGTTTCGCAACCGATATTCGTGGTTAGTAAGAAACAAACAAGCATGGCAGTCCACTTCCCCCGCTCTAACCCCAACGACGGTTCGGTTCTCGAAGCCGAACATGTCAGCACCAAGCCACCTCCGATGTATCGGGTGCTGCTGCTAAATGACGATTACACGCCGATGGATTTTGTGGTCGGCGTATTGCAGCAGGTGTTCCTGCTCACTCGCGAGCAGGCCACGCAAGTCATGTTGCAAGTGCATCGCACGGGCGTTGGCACCTGTGGTGTTTTCACTAAAGAAGTCGCGGATACAAAGGTGTTGCAAGTCCAGGAACTGGCCGAGGCGCATCAGCATCCGCTTCAGTGTACGATGGAGCCCAACTAGTGTTTTTGTTGCTGATGGCAACGTCAATAACCAACAACATTAAGTTTGGCGAATCCACCAACGCTGCTATCGCGCAGCCGTGGATACGAGAGTTACAAGCCGACGATACGTCGACAGCAAGGCAATTCAAATGATCGCGCAAGAGTTAGAAGTCAGTTTGCACATGGCATTTGTCGAAGCCCG
>JBBRGY010000276.1:0-4844 GCA_038223495.1 Burkholderiales bacterium
GGTTGGCACCCAGATGACTAATTACGGCCTAGAGATGGCGTTTGCACGAAACGGTATTGAGTTCGCGCGGGCGAAGGTCGGTGATCGCTACGTGCTGGAAATCTTGCGCGAAAAGCAGTGGCTGATCGGCGGCGAAAACTCGGGTCATATTTTGTGTCTGGATCGTCACACGACGGGCGACGCGACTATCGCGGCGCTTGAAGTGTTGCGCGCTTTGGTCGAGCGCGGCGTGTCGTTGGCGGACGCGGCAAAAGAGGTGAGCTTGTTGCCGCAAGAGCTCATCAATGTGCGCATCGACAAGGCATCCCCGTGGGCCGATAAACCGGGCGTCAAGGCGGTGCTGGCCGATTGGGAATCGCAGCTTGCGGGGCGTGGGCGAATCCTTTTGCGTCCCTCTGGCACTGAGCCCGTCGTGCGCGTGATGGTGGAGGCGGAGGACGCGACGATGGCGCGGAGCGGGGCTGAGGCGATTGCTGCTGCGGTGGCCGCGTAATTGCTTAGGTTTCAGCTGTGAAACTCAGTTATTCCCACCTAGATCTCGCGGCGCTCGTTATCTTCGCGTTGTGCTGGTTCGGTTATGCGTGGTTTGCGGCGCGTCGCAGCACGGGCCGCGCCAGTCTGCTCCACGTGATGAAT
Source organism: Burkholderiales bacterium (assembly GCA_038223495.1). Lineage (GTDB taxonomy): Bacteria > Pseudomonadota > Gammaproteobacteria > Burkholderiales > Casimicrobiaceae > Casimicrobium. Next base: position 637 of record JBBRGY010000276.1, read on the forward strand.
CCGATGCGCGAGCGCTGGTTTGAGCAAACGCTAACCCGCGAAAACCGCATCGTGGACACTGCACTGGTAGCGAATTTGTTGAACAGTGCGACGTTTTTTTCGTCGACGACGATCCTTGTTTTGGGCGGTTTGCTCGCGTTGTTTGGCTCGGTAGAAGCGAGCACGAAAATCATCGAGAGTCTGCCCTTTGCCCAGCCCAGCACGGCACAGCTGACCGAGCTGAAAATCGTTGTGCTCATCCTGCTCTTCGTTTACGCGCTAGTGAAATTTACGTGGTCGGTGCGGCAATTTAATTTTGTGACGATCCTGATCGGCTCGATTGCACCGAAAGACCAAATCACCGACGTTGACCGTACGGCTGCGAAAAGTGCGGCGGGCATTTTGAAGCTTGCCGGTGAGAATTTCAGCCAAGGGATGCGCGCGTATTACTTCGCTGCGGCGGGGCTTTTGTGGTTTGTGCAGCCACTCTTTTTTATCGCGGCAACGCTGGTGGTCACCTTCATGCTTTATCGTATGGAATTCCACTCGCGAACGCTGGACGTTTTGTCGGAAAATCAGAAGTAACATTTCGCTGTATCCGTTGATGCATGCGGGCTAAGGGCGAATATTTAATGAAGTTGATAAATGGCCTTTTATGGCATCCAATCCCAGTGAAATGGTCGTTTCAGCGTAAAGCTGTTGCTGCATTGGTATTCGTTTTTTTGGCCTTCGGCATAAATTCGGCGATTGCACAAACCGCCGCGCCTGTCGAACCGCCGAAACCAGACCGAGTGTTGACCGGCACAACGCCGACGCCCGCTGAATTGACCAAACCGGTCACGCGCCCGACTGGGCACACCCGGCCCAAAATCGGCCTCGTGCTTTCTGGCGGTGGGGCACGGGGAATCGCTCACGTTGGCGTATTGAAAGAGCTCGAGAAAGCACGTATTCCTATTGATTTTGTTGCGGGCACCAGCATGGGCTCGATCATCGGCGGCTTGTACGCGAGCGGCATGGCACCCACCGAGCTCGAGCGGCGCATTCTTGCGATGAATTGGGACGCCGTGTTGTCGGATCGGCCGCCGCGCGAAGAGCTGTCGCTGCGCCGCAAGGCCGATGATCTGCGCCTCTCGATTCCGATTGAATTTGGCATGCGCAATGGTGAGCTGCGGGCCCAGCGTGGCGCGGTCGCGTCCACGGGACTGGAGAATGTGCTGAAAGACTTGACTGATGGCGTGCCGAACAGTGTGTTGTTCGACAAATTGCCTATTCCGTTTCGTGCTGTCGCCACCGATCTGGTGACAGGCGAGGCAGTGGTGTTTGACCGTGGCGAATTGCCAGCGGTGATGCGCGCCAGCATGAGCGTGCCGGCCGCGTTTGCGCCTGTTGAAATTGGTGGGCGCATGCTCGTCGATGGCGGGTTGGTCGACAACTTGCCTGTTGATGTGATGCGGAAGATGGGCGCGGACATCGTCATTGCGGTCAACATTGGCTCGCCGCTCTTGCCACGCGAAGAGTTGGGCTCGATTTTGGGCGTGGGGCTGCAAATGCTCAACATCCTCACCGAGCAAAACGTACGTACGTCGCTCGCTTCCTTGAAGGCGACCGACGTGTTGATCGTGCCGGACCTGTCAAAGATAAGTGCCACCGATTTCAATCTCGGTGCGGCCGCGATGAATCGCGGCGCCGAGGCAACGCGTGGCGTGTTGCCCTTGCTGGCGGCTTATGCGCTGTCGCCCGACGCTTACGCTCAGCAAATGGAGTTCCAGCGCCGCACGGCCGCACCATCACGCATTGACGAAATTCGCGTTGAAGGCGGCACCTACTCAAGCGCTGACACGATCCGCGCACAACTTTCGTTTGGCGCGGGTGCGCCGTACAACCGCAAGCAACTGGAGCGCGATCTGGCGTGGCTCGACGGGCGCGGCGACTTCGAGCGATTGGACTATCGGATTGTCACCGAGCGTGATCGGAACGTCTTATTGCTCAATGTCCAGGAGAAATTGTGGGGCCCTAATTACTTTCGTTTTGGTTTGAATCTCGGCACTGACTTTAAAGGGCAGGGCGAATTTAATTTTGTCGCAAATCACACACGCCGCTGGGTGAATAGTCTCGGTGCTGAATGGCGAAACGAGGCTCAGATCGGGCGTTCGCAGCGGTTGTCGACCGAGTTCTATCAGCCGCTGCTGCCTTCCGAAACGCTGTTCCTGAGCATCGGAGCAGAACAACGACGCCGCATCGCCAATGTAAGCACAGGCATTGGCGTTCGCCCCATCGCCCAGTTCAGCGGCATTGATACGCGCGCGTCGGTTGACTTCGGCGCCGCGTTTGGGCGCTATGGTGAGTTCCGCATTGGCCCACTGTACGAGCGCGTCAGCATCTCTCCGACCATTGGCGACCTGGCCTTTACCGGCATTCGCTCAAACGAATCCGGCATGCAGGCGAGCGTGGTGATCGATCAGCGGGATTCGGCCACGTTTGCGCGCAGCGGGTATCGCGTCGAAGCCGAAGTGCATCGAGCGCTGACTGGATTCGGTGCCGGCAGTAATTTTTCGCGTTATCAATGGTCGTCCGAGTACGCGAAAACATTTGGTGCCAACACATTTGACGCTGCGCTCAAGTTTGGTGGTTCCTACAGCAAAGAGCCCTCAGCGTATCCGTACTTTGAGCTGGGCGGATTCTTGCAACTCTCAGGCCTGAGTGCCAACGAGTTGCGCGCTGATCAGGTCGCGCTGTTTCGTCTGATGGCGTTCCGAAAGATCGGAAATATGCCCGCATTTGGACGTGGCATTTATGTGGGCGGCTCGCTAGAAGTCGGCACGACCGACGCACCGAACACGCCTAATGCTGACGCTCGACGGCTGTACGGAAGCAGTATCTTTCTTGGGTTAGACACATCCATTGGCCCGTTCTATGTGGGCTACGGACAAGCCAGCGGCGGACGGCGCAGCGCCTACCTGCTGTTGGGACGTCCGTAAGGCACCGCGTCTTCAGACGTTGAGCCTTTTAGTGCTGACGCACCCTCTAGCCGCAATCTCGCCCAGAACCTGTTCGTCCCCCTGACCCGCTAACCGTCGCGTGTGTGTTTCGTCGGTTATAGCGTCCGGCTAACGTTCTCTCCGTACCCAAACCACCTCGGGAGAATCTCATGCAAACATCCAGCCAATCTCATTCGACGCCGTCTGCCTTTCGTGTAGCGGCCACGTTGTTGTCCCTCGCTGCGCTCACATTTGCGTTCACGCTAGGCACCACGCCAGCATCTGCCGAAACGCAAATTTCCTGGTCATGGGGCAATGGCAAAACGATTCGTGGCTCGGGTAACGTCGTGGAACAAGCCGTGGCGATCGCCGCCTTTGACAATATCGTGGTGCAAGACGGCATTCGCGTCGTTTTGCGCCGAGGTGCGGTGCAAAAAGTGCTGGTAAAGACCGACGACAATTTACTGGCAATGGTTGAGGCGAAAGTGGACGGTTCGCGCCTGCTGCTACGGATGCAGCCAAAGATTTCAATGAGCACAAAAAGCGGCGTCGTGGTGACGATTGACTACACAGCGCTTAACGCGCTGCGCCTGGTTGACGGTGCCCGTGGCGAGCTTGATGCAGCAAGCGGCAGCACCTTCCGGGCGACCGTCAAAGACGGTGCGTCGTTGACGATTGCGGAAGCTAACGCCCAGGAGTTTGAGTTGTCGGTCAGCGACGGCGCAAAAGCGACCGTGGAGAAGGGCGCTTCGCTCACGTCGCAGCGCTACAAAGTCGCTGACGGAGCGAGGCTTTCGGTGGCGAGCGCTAGCAGCGATTCCGTCGCAATCTCAGTCGCTGATGGCGCCTCTGCGACCATCAACGCGATAAACGTAAAGCGGATCGACGCCTCGGTGTCAGACGGCGCGCATATCGATTTGGCGGGCGTTGCAAAAGAGCAAAATTTTTCGCTCGCTGATGGCTCCTCGATTGATGCGCTGCGCCTGCAGGGGGCCAGTGCTCATGTGCGCGCGGTCGACGGCAGCGCGCTGAAACTGGGTGTCGTGCAAACGCTGAATGCAGAAATGGCCGATGGCGGCAGCGTCCGCTACGCAGGCGACCCGACGGTAACGATGAACAATCGTGAAGGCGGCTCGATTCGGAAGATTTAGCCGCTAAGGTCGAGCGAACTGAATCGGCAGGATGTCGCGTCTACGGGGGCTTATTCGTCTGTATCTCTGACGCATCCCCTTTTTCTGCTTTTTCCTGTCT
>JBBRGY010000277.1:0-4808 GCA_038223495.1 Burkholderiales bacterium
AGCTGACGTTCTTCAGTTCAACGAGCGTTTCGCAGGCAACAGCCGAAGCGGCGGGGTTTAGAGAAGAAACGGAGTCCAAAGTCATGGAAAGTATTGTATCGGGGCGGTCATTTTTTCTAACAGCTTTTCTTTGAATCGACCAATTTACAGGGGAAGTATACGTTTTTTGGCATTAATCGACTTTTAACGAATACCGCATATAGCCCCTGTACAAACGCCATTTCAGGAAAAAGCTATTCCCGCGCTGGCTTCAATTTTTCAGCCAGTGCGTAGAGCGCCTCACGCGATTCGCCGGTGATTTTTGCTGCGAGTTTTGCGGCCTTGGCGGGCGGCAATTCTTCGAGCAAGGCTTTCAGGAGTTTTTGCGCATCGACGAACGTCGGAGTGGGCGCGCTTGTCGCCCCGGCCACAACAATGACAAACTCTCCGCGCAAACGTTCCGCGTTGGCAACACGCCACGCATCGATGTCTGCGGCGGGCAACGCAACAATCGTCTCGAATTTTTTGGTTAATTCGCGTGCGATCACCACACGGCAATCGGCTGGGAGGCCCGCAGCGAGGGCCTGAAGCGTTTTGTCGGCGCGATGCGGTGATTCGAAAAACACGGTCGTTTCGACGCGCGCCGCGATGCGTTCAACAAAGTGGGCAAGCGACGTGGGCGTCACCGGCGCGAATCCGACAAACGTAAACGCCGTGGATTCGAGCCCCGCAACCGACAACGCCGCCGTCACTGCACTGACGCCGGGGATCGGAATAATCGGAAAGCCCGCTTCGCGAACTGCCGCCACGAGACGTGCGCCTGGGTCGCTAATGGCGGGGGTTCCGGCGTCGCTGGCGTAGGCGACGGCCTCGCCCGCCGCAAGCCGCGCAATCACCGAATCCGCTGCGCCGCGCTCGTTATGCTCACGCACTGAGAACAAAATGGGCGCAGGAATACCGAGCAGGCGCAGCAGGTCTCGCGTGACACGCGTGTCCTCGCAGGCAATCACCGGGACTTGCGTGAACACAGAAACGGCGCGTTTGGTGATGTCACTCAAGTTCCCCAAAGGCGTAGCCACTACATACAATGCAATTTCAAATTCTGACGGTTCGGACATCGCGTTTATGAGTGTAGGTTGGCAATTTAGGGCAGGCGCGAAAGTCTGTCTGACTTCGGCGTTGCTTGGGATGCTGATTTCCACCATGTCGGTCAGTGCGCAAACACTTGCACCCGGCGTAACGGCAGCGGATTTGCCTCGCACTTTAGCGCAAGCATCGGATGCCAAGGCGCAAACGCTCCGCATCGTAATCCTGTTGCCGCTAGACAACCCGCAATTGAGACGGGCTGCGAGCGTCGTGCGGGACGGCATTGCTGCGGTATTGGCTACGCGAAAGAGTGGGATCAGCGTCGCCGAATGCGCTTACGGCGTCGACGGCGTGGTGCAGGCGTATGTGCGCTGCGTCACGGCGGACACCGACTGGGTCGTCGGACCGCTCGGGCGAAGTGACGTGGCAGCGTTGGCGCTCGCCAAATTAGAGATGCCGAAACCCACGCTGATGCTGTCACCGCTTGGTTCCGTACCGCCGCAACCGATGGCTGTGCTCTCACCTGACATAGAAAGCGAAGCCGAAGCGATTGCACAACAGGCAGCGGACGACGCCTGTCGCAAGCCAATCCTGATCGAGTCGGCGGGAGCGATGTCGTCGCGCGTAAGCGTGGCGATTACCACTTATTGGCGTGAACGCTCGGTCACCCCGTTGCCACCGGTCGGCCTGCCCAACCGCAATGGCTGGCGGCGCGCGGCCGACCAATGGCGCAACGACAACGTGGATTGTGTACTGTTTGCGGGCAGCGGTGCTGTGCTGACTGAACTTCGGCCCTATTTGCGCAGCATCGCGGTGTATGTCACCAGCGCGAGCTTCGAGTCAACGCTGGATCCCACGATTGACTGGACCGGCATTCGGATCGCCGACTCGCCGTGGATCGTGGATGGCGAGCGCGGAGAATTTGCGCAGTACCTACCAGCGGTGGCGCTATCGCCCACCCTCGCGCGGCTCTATGCGTTGGGCATCGACGCCGCGCGCCTCGTGATTGCGGCCGGGCGAGATGCGCTGCCCGTCTCGTTCGACGGTGCCATTGGGTATCTCTCGCTGAAGGACGCGCAGTATCGTCGGCAACCAATCATCGGTGAGTTTCGCGAGCGGACTCTGGTTAAAGTAGGCCCGTGACCACAGACGACGGAGAACAACACGAACGCGAAGCGGAGGCTTTCCTGAAAGCTTCCGGGCTGGCGCTAGTGGCGCGCAATTGGCGTTGCCGACTTGGCGAAATTGACCTGATCATGAAAGACGGTGCGACGTTAGTGTTTGTTGAGGTTCGCAAGCGTCAAAGCCAACGCTTCGGCGGCGCGATGGCGAGCATTGGTGCGCAAAAACAGGCCAAGCTACAGCGTGCGATTGGACTGTATCTTAGCGTCTTGCCGAACACGCCTCTATGCCGGGTGGACGCCGTGTTATTTGACGGAAAAAGTGCTGCTGTTTGGGAGAAGAACATTTTTGGGGCGTGATTTCCGAGCACTCATGATGGAACCGCCAATGTTTGCAGAACGTCTGACGCGTAAGGCGACGATAATCACATCTTTCAGGAGCGAGCAATGACCCAACACCACAAAGAATCTACGGCCATCAAAATGGTGAGCCTCGCTTTCGCTGCGCTAACGGCGACGATCCTCACTTCAGCCTGCGTTCCGCTGGTGATAGGCGGCGCGGCGGCAACGGTAGCGATTGCGGAAGATCGGCGCTCTCCAGGCACGTTTGTCGATGATCAGAGCATTGAGAATTCAGCCCTTTTGCGCGTCAAATCACGATTTGGCAGTCAGGTTCATGTGAATATCACGAGCTACAACCGTCAGGTGCTGGTGAGTGGCGAAGCTACAAGCGATGCGGTCAAACGCGGCGTCGAAGAGGAAATTGGTACCGTCAGAGGCATCACGCGTATCTACAACGAATTGGTCGTCGGCCCTCAAGCGGGCGTGATGTCGGTGAGCAACGATGCACGACTGACGACAGTCGTGAAAACGCGCTTTCTCGACGCCAGCCGCTTTCAGGCAAACCATGTCAAAGTAATCACCGAGGCGGGCGTGGTCTTCCTGCTCGGCATAGTGAAACGCAGCGAAGCTGAGACCGCAACGCAACTCGCGAGCACCACCAGCGGCGTGGTGCGCGTGGTTCGCTTATTCGAATATCTCGATTAAAATCAACCAATCGGCGTTAAGCCTTGCCATAAGCGGCCTCGCGGTCGACAAAATAATGACGGATATCGCCCTGACGCCTGCTGCCGCTGACCGCGAAGTCGATGCGCGTGGCCTCAACTGCCCGCTGCCGATTCTGCGTACGAAAAAAGCGCTCAACGACATGAAGAGCGGTCAGGTGCTGAAAGTGGTGGCGACTGACCCGGCTTCACAGCGCGATTTTCAGGCGTTTGCGCGACAGACTGGCAATTCGTTGATTGATCAGTCGGCGGCAAACGGCGAATTTACGTTTCTGCTGCGGCGGAAGTAACTCCACCGCCATGACGCTGTGCGAGCGGCGGAAAAAGTCGGCGCTCTGTTGTTTGAAGTTAGGGTCGCAATATCCGCAAAATCGCGTCTTCAACCTGCGGGTCTTTTGACCCAAGTTTGAGCGATTGCCGTAGCGCCAGCAGAGAGCCGCGACCGGCGCCATTCTGAAACTGCGCCAAGCCCAGACAGCTCCAAGCTTCGGCATTTCCTGGTTGATCCACCGTCCATCGCTGACAACTGCCTTGCAGGCCAGCGTAGTTGACCGTAACGCCCGAACGACGAGCGTTTTCCACCTGTCTGGCGTAACCATCGATGCGCGCCCGTCGTGCTTGAGCCGCGCTTACCTGTTGATCCACTTGTGCATCGTTGGTCGAAGCGGGCACCGGCTCGGCTGGTTTGGCAATCGGCGGAGCTGTCTTCTGAACAACAAACGGTGATGCCGGTGCTGGCGCGGCAGGACTGGGCTCCGGGATGACTGCCGCTGGTGCAGCCGATTCGGTCGAAGCGGCGGCAGGCGTTGCAGCCCCGGATACAGGCTCAGTCGCCCTCGGCAACTCGATCCGTGAGAGCGCCGATTCCGACGCCGTCGCCCACCTCACCAAGTGCGGCCAGGCGGCCACGTAGTCACGACGCCAGCCAGACGCCAGAATGAGCACCAATGCTAGAACGACAGCTAGCCCGGTAGCAGCGGTCGCCAGCGTCATCGGACGCGCCATCACCACCGAGTCGCCGTACGCGTCCCATTCTGCTTCGCGATCCCGGATGTCGCGCCAGTTGCGCGCCAGCCGAAGCAACGCTACCGGCCAAACCCCTAAGGCGGCCCCAGCCCACGCCGAGCGAGTTGCCCGCGCCCACGCGAGTTGGACGGTGCCAGGTTTGCGGTGGTCAGCGGGGCATGTGATGCCCGACACTACGACGAGCCCCATCAGCCACTTACCCGGCGTCGTTCTAAAAGTCTTCAGCGAAAACGCCTCGACGGGAATGGTGGCGAACACTACGAGCACCGGCAGCACGATAGGCGAGCGAACGAGGAGAAACCAAGTTGTGCCCGAACTAATCACGCTGGCAGCCAGCGCCAAAAGAGCGTACAGAACAATCCCGACGATGGCGTAGTCGATGATTCGTGCGAAAAGTCGACGCTGAACATTAGTCGCGGTGACGAATCCCGCAGCGCTGCGCGTCAATTCCATCAGTCGCAGCTTGAATATCCACGCAGTGTCGTGCTGAGGCGGCGGCACTCCGATAAAGATCGAGCCTTCGCGCCGCCAT
>JBBRGY010000278.1:0-4808 GCA_038223495.1 Burkholderiales bacterium
GTGGTGATGCCTATGGGTGTGAAGGCGGAAGACTACGCAACGGTGCTGCGGTCCATTTTTAAGCTCACCAATATCCGTGGCGCGCTGATCACGATGCCGCATAAAGTGACGACGGTGGGACTGGTCGATGAAGTAACGCCAACCGCCAAAATCGCAGGCGCTTGCAACGCGATTCTGCGTCGCGCTGATGGCAGCTTGCTCGGTGACATGTTCGACGGCGCGGGTTTTGTTCGTGGCGTGCAGCGTAAGGGTTTGAACCTCACTGGCAAGCGCGCGTTGGTGGTGGGAGCAGGTGGCGTGGGATGCGCCATTGCGGCCTCGCTTGCAGCGGCGGATGTGGCCGAGATGGCATTGTTTGATGTGAACGCCGAATCAGCCGAAGCGCTCGGCGACAGGTTGCGAACACACTATCCCGCTTTGATCGTCACCACGGGATCAAACGACCCCGCAGGTTATGACCTCGTGGTGAATGCGACGCCGATGGGCATGAATCCGGGCGACAAATTGCCGATGGATGTTTCGCGCATCGAGCCCTCCACCTTCGTCGGCGAAGTGGTCATGAAATCAGAGATGACGGCATTTTTGAGCGCTGCAGCCGCGCGCGGTTGCCCGGTGCAGATTGGAACCGACATGCTGTTCGAGCAAATCCCGGCATACCTGGAATTCTTCGGTTTTCCAACGACGACGGCTGATGAGTTGCGCGCCGTAGCGCGCCTGAGTTACTAGCGGCAGGCAAACCGCGATAGGGCGGCGAGCAATCTGGAGGAGGAATAGAGGTAGTAGCTGACGATAGCAGTCGCTTCAGTGCTCCAAACGCCATACAACTTTCTCTCTAAACGTCTATTGCATAGGGGGTAAGACACTATTTATGCCAAAGTTGACTATAGAAAAAATCAAGCGCAAGCCCATATAAAACAAAGGCTCCACCGAAAAGCTGCATGGTCGCTGTCAACAAAAAAGCCCGCTGATACGCGGGCTGTTGCTTTGAAATTGGTGGAGAGGAGGAGGATCGAACTCCCGACCTCCGCATTGCGAACGCGGCGCTCTCCCAGCTGAGCTACCCCCCCAAGGAAATTTCATTATGCCACGGCTGGACAGTGAATATTCCGTCCTGCCATTCGAGGTAGCCGTAGTGCTGTTGCCAGTCTGTCATGACCCAGCGCTCGCGTCCGTTCGCCATGATGTGATGAGCGGGGCGGTGCGTGTGGCCGTGAATTAGCGTGGTTGCGTGATGGGCCTTCATCGCAGCCAACGCGGCGTCGGGGTCGGCATCCATGATGTTCATGGCGGTTGTGGCTTTGTGCGATTCGCTCTTGCCGCGCAGCGTTCGTGCGATGAAATTTCGAATCGCTGCGGGCAGCGAATTTCCTATGATGCGAAAGGCGTTAGTGCGCAAAATACGGCGGGCGCGTTGGTAGCGAACATCTTCGATACAAAGCTCGTCACCATGCATCAACAGTACTCGTTTGCCGTCGAGTTCGATCACCGTTTGTTCGTCAAGTAAAGTGGCTCCGCACGCGGCCGCGAAATCGCGCCCGATCATGAAATCGCGATTGCCACGAGCGATGAATATTTTGCTACCGGCTGCACTTGCTGCTGCGAATTGCGCTGCGATGCGTTTCGCATACGTGTTGCCCGGCAGCATTGCATCGCCGAGCCAGACATGCAGCAAATCGCCGAGCACGTAGAGCGCATCCGCGCCCGGCACAGCGGTTTGCATGAACGCGTCGAACCGCGCCTGAGTTGTAGTGTCAGGTTCGTTCAAATGCAGATCAGAAATGAAAATCGCGCGCATCGAAATCACCTATTGGTCAATTCGAAGCGCGCGATCAGCGTGATCAACGCGTTGATGGCTAACGTCCGTTAGACGATGACCGCTTTGCTCACCACGACGTCTTCTACAGGCACATTTTGGTGTCCGCCGATGGTGCTGGTTTTTACGTTCTTGATTTTTTCGAGAACGTCAGTTCCGTCGGCCACTTTGCCAAACACTGTGTAGCCCCATGAGTTGCCGTTCGGTGCCTTGAAATCAAGGAATGCGTTGTCGGTCACGTTGACGAAGAATTGGGACGAACCGGAATGCGGGTCGTTGGTGCGTGCCATCGCGACCGTGTAGATCGCGTTCCTGAGGCCCGCAGCGCTCGTGGCAACGCCTTCGTGCTCAATCGGCGCACGTCCGGATTTTTGCTTCATGCCGGGCTCAAAGCCGCCGCCCTGAATCATGAAACCGTCGATCACGCGATGAAAAATCGTGTTGTCGTAATGACCGTCTTTGACGTATTGCAGAAAGTTAGCAGCCGTCTTGGGCGCGTTGACTTCGTCGATATCAAGCGTGAAGTCGCCTTGGTTGGTGGTGAATTTAACGAGGGCCATTCGGCGTCCTTTATTTCTTTGAAATGAGAGTAACTTTTTCGATGACGACAGGCGTCTGCGGTACGTTCTGGTACTGGCCTTTATTGCCGGTCGCGACCTCAGCGATTTTGTCGACTACTTCAATGCCACTTACAACTTTGCCGAAGGCAACGTAGCCGAAGCCGTCGCGCGACGGGAAGTTCAGCATGTCGTTGTTGCCGTGGTTGATGTAAAACTGGGCGGTGGCCGAGTGCGGGTCGCCGGTGCGGGCCATGGCAATGGTGCCGCGGTCATTTTTAACGCCTGCTTTGAACGCCATTTCGGCCTCGTTTTTAATCGGCGCTTTGGTGGGTTTTTCTTTCATGTCGGCAGAAAAGCCGCCGCCCTGACTCATGAAACCCTTGATGACGCGGTGAAACACCGTGCCGTCGTATTGGCCGCTTTTGACGTACGACAAAAAGTTCTCGACAGTCTTAGGCGCGGCTGCGGGATCCAGTTCGATCACCATTGACCCGAGGCTGGTTTTCATTTCAACCCGTGGTTTGTCTTGCGAGGCGGCAGACGCCGAAGTGACGTTCTGAGCGAGCGCGAAATTTGCCGAAACGGCGACGATGGCAAGCGAGGCAAAGCCCATCGTAAATAAACGAGTGAGAGATTTCATAGTTTTAAGAGTCGAAACAACAAGGGAAAAGGGTTAGGCGGAGCCTTCGTAGATGATCTGCCAACGGCCGTCGATGAGCTGCCACAGTTGGCGCTTTCGGGTGACGCCGTTCACATTGCTGCTCTGGTAGTTTTGGTCGAAAGTGACAATTGCCAGATTCTTTTCACCAGGATATTGCACGGCAGACAGGTCAGAGAGCTGGATCTTTGCCCACGTCTTCGCGGCATTGACGGCGGTTTTTTGAGCGCGCCATTCCGCGATGTATTGAGTGTCGCTGGCGAAGTTTGCGGCGTAGTGTTGCAGGTAGCGCGGCGTATCGAGCGCCTGCCAGTCGGTCCGCCAATGCTCGACGGCGGCAAGCAGGCCCTGCGCCTGTTTGCCCGCCGCATCACGATCCACCCAATTGACTGTTTGTGCGATGACCAGCGGCGTGCGACCCGGCGTTATGAATTTTTCGATGAGCTTCAAATCGGGATTCGACACGACGACGCATCCGTCGCTAGCACGCGGCGCACGTGAATAAGTGTTGCTCGGCACACCGTGCAACCAGATGCCGAAGCCATTGCGGCCTTGCCGTTTGTCCCACGCGTTAGGGTAATCAAGCGGAAACGCGCCGGCCCCATAAAAGTCAGTCAATTTTTGCGGAGCAATCGTGCCCATCAACGTGTATGCCCCGAGCGGCGTGCGTTGGTCGCCTTCGCGCGCTTTGCCACCACCGGCTTTACCAATCGTCGCATAAAAATCAGCGACGCGGATCAACCGACCATTCTGATTTTCGAGCACATAGAGGCGCGATTTGTCGACGTCGATCGCCAGGGCAAATTGCTGCGATGGCGGCAGTCGCCAGAAATTCGCCGGGATGAATTCGGGTTTCGCAACTTCTTTTTCGCGCTGCACGCGCGCGGTGGCTTCCGCGCGCAATCCGGTGAGCTGGTCTGCAATTTCATTCGTGTTGCCGAGGCTCAAAAGCGGTTTTGCTTTCGCGAGCCACAGATCACCCTGAACAAGGTAGGCGAGGCGAAAGTTGGGATAACGAACGAGCAGTTCGTCGATGGTTTGTCGCGCCAGATCGAGCTTACTCAATCGCACTTCGCGCAGCGCCTTCAACAACAGCGACTCAGCGTCGCTGAAGCCAATACCACCACCACCCATCACTCCAGACGGCAGCGCAACGAGCACACTGGCTAGGCTAATCTGCGCAAACCTCACCGCCACGCGCTGGAAGCGCGAAGGTGTGCGAGTTTTTAGAGAGGAAGGCGTCATCCGGATCAAATGTCGAAATTAACCAACGTGCTCACGCGTGATGAGCCACGATGAGCCTTCTTTGACGAGGTTAAGCGTTTTGCGTGAACGTGTTTGCAGCGTCTTGGAGTTATAGGCTTGGCGGAAGGTGACTTTCGCCTCTGTTGGCGACTTCATTTCCACAATCGCGCCGAGAACTTCAACTTTGATGTTCTTCTGTGCGGCAACGCGGTCGCGGCGAGTAGCGCTCCACTTGCTGTACGACATGCCGCCTTCGGGCTTGAATGACTTGGAGTAGGCAGCGAGGTAGCCGTCAGCGTTTTTGCCGGACCATTCAGCGGCCCATTTGTTGACGGCGCGAAGGACGTCCGCGCTACCCTCGGCGGGCGCAGCTGCGACTGGCGAAACCGCAGGAGCTGGCGCTGCCTTGGGCGGCTCCGCTTTTGAGGCGACCGCAGGCGGCGCGGCAGCATCTTTGGGCGGTGTTGCGGCAGCGACAGTTGTCGGCGCTGCGGGTGCAGTTGTTACGGTTGGTGCGGCTAGGGTCGTCGCT
>JBBRGY010000279.1:0-4803 GCA_038223495.1 Burkholderiales bacterium
GCGATTTCACGGCCCACAATGATGAAAGCAACCACTGCATCGGCCCGCTTCATCTGCACCAAAAGCAAAAGTGCGGCGGCAACCATCAATTTATCCGCCACCGGGTCCAGAAACGCACCGAACGCTGAGGTTTGCCCCAAGCGGCGCGCGGCAAATCCGTCTGCCCAGTCGGTGATCGCGGCGAACGTAAAAATCAGCGCACCCGTCCAGTTTTGCTGCGTCGGAGTCAGCCATTCAACCGGCAGGTAATACACGCCCACAAAGGCTGGAATCAACGCTATGCGGATCCATGTGAGCGTGGTGGGGAGATTAAGCAGCATGTCTACATTTTGACACGGCTGCGATGGTCCCAACATCGATAGAGGAGTTGCCAGATATTTCCGCTAGCGACCCATCCACTTCTGCGACAGCGGAAACTCCCGCTTGCGTAGCCCGCGCAGCACTTCATCCACGTTATCGCCGGTCACGATGAGGTCTTTGTTTACGGCCTTAACCATGCCGACATCCACCGAATGATTGATCCATGCGACCAGGTGATCGTAATAGCCAGCCACGTTCAACAGCCCACATAGTTTTCGGTGATAGTCGAGCTGGCTCCAGGTGAGCGCCTCGAACAATTCATCCATCGTGCCGAAGCCGCCCGGCATTGCGATGACAGCATCCGCGAGCCCCAGCATCATGGCTTTACGACTGTGCATATCGGGTACGACATGCATCGCTGTGAGATTTTTATGCCCGACTTCCAGCACCTTCAAAGCCTCGGGGATCACGCCAATCACCTCGCCTCCTGCCTCCAGCGCCGCGTCCGCTACCACACGCATGAGCCCCACGCCACCGCCACCGTAGACCAGCCCAATGCCCTGCTCTGCGAGCGTTCGCCCCACTGTTATGGCCGCTGCTTCATACGCAGGATTGTTTCCGACGTTGGCACCGCAATAAACAACGATGCGCTTGATTTCATTACGGTGAGTGACTTGATTTTCCATTTGCAGCCAAACTACGAAAAACTACGAATGCTCAATTCAACCATGCGCCGCAGTGACGGCTCAAGCGCGGGATCATTTGCAAGATCAATGAGGCGAAACCATCGGCAGTCATGCGCCTCATCGAAGTTGAGTTTCAGCGGGGTGCCGACCGATGCGTCAACGTCGGCAACGAATAAAAAGCGCAGGTCGTAGTGAAAGTGCGCTGGCACATCGGAGCGCGCCGGAATCGCATGAACATCGACGTCAAACAATTGCTCAGCATTGGCAATGTCAATGAACGCGGTCAGACCAACCTCTTCCGTCACTTCGCGTTGCGCTGCCGCCCGCCACGACGCGTCCTCATCTTCAATGTGCCCGCCAGGCTGGAGCCAGCGCTCCAGCTTGCGATGGTGAATCATTGCAGCGTGCGAACGAGTTCGATCAAGCACCCACGCCGACGCAGTCAGGTGTCCTTCAAGCGTGGCGCGGCTCCATGGGCGTACCGCGCTGACGAGAAACGAACCGATTTGATCAACGTACGGTTTGGCTGCAACGTTCCTCGCGTTTGCCGAAAAATTGACGAGCATGCCCTGCAGCGAGGCGATTTGTTCCGTGTTCATTGTGCAAATGTAGTTCTAGCGAAGGATCGCACTAAGTTTTACTCGGCCAGTCGCTCAGTCAACTCAATTTTTACAACGGCGCAGAGAACGTAATGGATCCGTACTTCGGCGCGCTCGCCTGCCCCACGAATTCGCGCGTGCGAAACTCACGGACGTAGGCAATTTTGTATGCCCCAAAGTTTGCGGCAACGCCGACGGCAGCATCAGCCACAAAAGTTTCCTTCTTCACCGAATGCGAATCACGAAACGCATTTCCGTCAAGGAAAATGTTGCGCGCGATGCCGCGTTCGTCAACTGATGCAAACACATGCGCCCCCAAAGGTCGCGAGAACTGAATGGCCGTATCGTTCGCGCGCGGCGCGGAATTGTCGCCCGCAGAACGAATGGGTGACGTGCCGAAATCATCTGGCAAACCCCAGCCCGTGCGCAACTCAAAGCCCACGTTCGCGTACGTCGCCACGTTGCCCAGGGACGCGCCGAAATGCGGAATCACGTCGAAACCCAGTCCGTTGCGCGCATCCGGATGTTGTAGAAACTCAGTACGGTATTTGCGCTCAAAAACAAGCTGTGCGCCGAACTCGTTACTCAGCTGGTTATTCCAGCCATGAAACAAGCCGATACGCCGAACACGATGCACAAAATCCTGAATCTCTTTCGCCTGCGACCACGGCCCAACGACACCCAGATTCACCTCATACGAATCCAGCAGACGTGCTGAGCGCGTATTGAACCCAAAGCCCAGATACGTCCACCCCGCATAAGGCCGGTCGTTCGCAACCAGCGCCGTCGCATCACGATCGCGCGGCGTGAAGATCGACTGGCCCAACGCAAACGTCACATTGCCCTGTTCAACCACCGGCGAATAAATCTGCGTAAATAACCGCCCCGCCGACTGCAACAAGGGCGGCAGACAATCGTCATCGGCAAAGCTACGTACGTTGGGTGACGACCATCCCGCCTTGAAGCCGCTCGTGTAGTCCTGGTCGCGATTTGAGAACAGGTCATTGTCGAGCGTGAAGCTGTACGTGCCCTGATATTTCTTGACGGCGTTAAACGAACCGCTACCTGACGCGCAGCGCGCGGCTTTAGCTGAAGGCGACGCAGCGGGTGGGTCGGCTGCACGGTCGACTTGCGAGCGCGCAAGGCCAGAAAAACTAAAAGCGGCGAATGCAGCGCTCAATGCGGTACTCTGTGCGACAAGGAGCGCGGCCCTTAACGAATCTCTACGGTACATCTTCAATCGTTCCAAACTATTCAGCGATCAAGTATCGCCAGAAAACCTGTCTCGACTGTAGGGTGACCGGCTGCAAGTCGTTCAAAAGCGACGACTCCCGTCATCGGCGCTCCATGAGTGCAACGCGAAGGTCGTGGCGTGATAAATGCGCAATACCGCCCTTTTTCATTTTGAATCTCGCGACGTTAGGTGCGCCCGATCCAAGAGACGCTTAGTACCCCGACAAGCCATCACCAAAATTCGAGCTTCCGCAAGGGGAGCAAAATTGGCGCAACAAATCCTTCGCGTCGATCCAGCCACACCCTATCTCGCAACTCAGTCGGAAACACCATCACGTTAGTGAGTGCGTCTCGTGTGAAAAATCGAGCACCAACAATATGCTCGCGACTCGCTTCAATTTGATTAGTCTCGATCTCGCCACCGACCAATTCAGCAGCGAACCAAAATTTGCACTGCCGATACTCCGGCTGCATTAGCTCTTCGATGTAGGCAAGAGGACCAATCGTCACATCCAGTCCGCACTCTTCCTTCACCTCGCGGATGGCTGCCGCTTCAAGCGACTCGTCGCCAATCACACCACCTCCGGGCGCAACCCAAAAGTCGTAAACGCCCGCTTTTACGTGGTTGACCAATAGAACCTGATCATCGCGAAAGATGATTGCGCCAGCGGAAATTCGATGTGACATGGCTATGATTCATCTCAGCGCGGTACAGAAACTCGCGGCACCATGGCGCGTTCATTTGCCTTTCGCGTGTAGCCCTTATCGTCAAAGCTTGCGACCGATTCACAGTGAACGTAACTCGCGTGATGAAGCGCATCAGCAAAATCAAACCCCAATGAATACGCCGCTAGCGCGCTTCGTCGCTGACGGGTCCTGCACGGTCACGTGCGGCAGTGCCAACAAATGCTCGAAAACGGCAGAAATTTCTGCTCGCCTGAACTCGTAGTACCCGCGTAGCACCCTTTCGAGCTCAGGCAGAACCGTAGTCGCCACCAAGTTGCCCCGAGCGCGACACCCAGTTCGGCTGCCTCGATGAATATGTAGCCGCTGCTGAACGTCAATCGTGATGCTCATTTCGCCTTTGCTTAGAACCGAGGTTGACGGAATGCTCACGATTCAGATTCAGTTGGTAGTACAAGGTAATACTACTATTTGAGATGCAATCACGAATGGAACGAAGCAATGCGCGAGCGCTGTCATTCGTTGTACGGCAGAGCTCGCAGAACCGAACGCACGGGTAATGCGCCGGGCGTGCGAGTCGGAACCGCGGGCGTACGATTACATGGTGGAATTTGGTATCAAAATTGACACCGTGGCGGCAACAGAATAGACTTGCTAAGTTATGCGAATCGTCATCGATACCAACGTATTCATCGGTGCCTGCCTCGGTGCAGGCGCATCGAGTGCGGTAGTCGCGCGGTGCATGACTGGAAACGCTCAGCCGCTGATGGGAAACGCGCTTTTTTCGGAATTTGAGGACGTGCTTTCGCGTTCAGCGCTCTTCGCAAAATCGAGACTGAATGCCGTTGAGCGTGACGAACTTTTCGACATTTTTGCTGCAACGTGTGAATGGATTCGTGTGTACTACCAATGGCGTCCGAATTTGCGCGACGAATCGGACAACCACCTGATTGAATTGGCAGTAGCGGGCAATGCTCAGTACATCGTCACTCGCAATATTCGTGATTTAGTCAGCGGTCAACTGGCATTCCCGCATCTGAAAATCGTAACGCCTGAGCAATACCTGAAGGACAACCCATCATGAGCGCCCTTACCGTAAGACTTCCCGACGACAAACATGATCGACTTCGCGCACTCGCGCAGAGTCGCGGCACCACACTCAATCGCCTGATCGACGAAATGACCACCATGATGCTCGTCGAGCATGATGCGGAGACGCGCTTTCGTTTACGCGCCGCAAATGGAGCGGGGAAAAATTCGCGTGGTTTGGCGTTGCTTAAGAAGGCAGTCGGCAAGTAGTT
>JBBRGY010000280.1:0-4796 GCA_038223495.1 Burkholderiales bacterium
GGTTTTGCGATTTCTTCGCAGGGTTATGCGTTTGAGTCGCTGAAAGCCATGATGCCTGAGATCAGCGGTGGGCAGTTCGGGATGGGCGCAGGCGCGCTCCTGGTGGGCATCGGATTCATCCTGATTTGCGCTGATGGTATCGCTACGATGGGCTATTTCCGAGGCGATCGCTTCATCGCGTCGGCGCTCTTGTGCATCGTCGTCCTGATCGTGATGTTTGTGTTCTTCCCGGTGATGCGGATTCTGTACGAGGGCATTCTTGATGAAAATCGCGGCTGGTCGATCACGGCGCTATGGGAGCGTTTCGGGCAGCGCAAATTGTGGAATCTGGTGCCCGGGTGCCTGTGGGGCGGCAGCGGCTGTGGCGTGGCGTGGAACACGTTGTGGCTGGCGCTGTTGTGTGCGACCGGAACGACATTTATGGGATTGATGCTGGCGCTGATCGTGACGCGGTCGAACTTTCGCGGCAAGAAGCTTTTGCGCCTGTTGACGGTGTTGCCGATCATCACGCCGCCGTTTATCGTCGGTCTGTCGCTGATCATGTTGTTCGGCCGCGCAGGTGTCGTCAATCAGTTCCTTGAGTTCGCGTTCGGCATTCCGCAAACGCGCTGGATCTACGGCTTGCCGGGCGTGTTGCTGGCGCAGTTGTTTGCCTTCACGCCGGTCGCTTTTCTGGTCTTGATCGGCGTGGTGGAAGGCGTAAGCCCGACGCTGGAAGAGGCGAGCCAGTCGCTGCATGCCAGCAAGTGGCAGACGTTCCGTTACGTGACCTTGCCGTTGATGGCACCGGGTTTGGCGAACGCATTCCTGGTGGGGTTTATTGAGTCGATTGCGGACTTCGGTAACCCGGTGGTGTTGGGCGGAAACTTTGGTGTGATGGCAACCGAGATTTACTTCGCGATTGTCGGCGCACAGCTGGATCAGGGCAAAGCGGCGGTCTACTCGCTGATACTGCTCGCGTTCGCGCTGTTCGCATTCTGGTTGCAGCGCAAAGCGACGGCGAGGAAGAGCTTTGTTACTGTCACCGGAAAGGGCGACACCGGTTTGCCGAGCCCGTTGCCCGATGGGGTTCGCCGGGCGGCCATTGGGGTCGGTGTACCGTGGTTGATGTTGACCGTGGTGCTCTACGGCATGAGCATCTTCGGCGCATTTGTAAAAGTCTGGGGCCGCGACAACACGCTGACGCTAGATCACTTCGCGAAGGCGTTTTCTATTGATCATGGGCCGCACGGCTGGCTGTTTACGGGGGCGGCGTGGCATTCGTTGTCCAACACCCTGCAGTTCTCTCTGGCCGCTGCTCCGCTGACGGCGATCATCGGCATTTTGTCGGCGTATCTGATTGCGCGGACGACGTTCAAAGGGCAGCGCGCGTTTGAGTTTTTGACACTCTTGTCGTTTGCGATTCCGGGCACGGTGATTGGCGTCGCGTACATCTTTGCGTTCAATGTGCCACCGATTGAATTGACCGGCACCGGGCTGATCATCGTGCTCTGCTTCGTGTTCCGAAATTTGCCGGTGGGCGTGCGTGGTGGCATTGCAGCGCTGTCTCAGCTTGACAAGTCACTCGACGAGGCAAGCACGACGCTCGGCGCGAACGGGGCGACGACGTTCCGACGTGTGTTGATGCCTTTGATGAAGCCTGCGATTGTTGGCGCGCTGATTTACGGCTTCGTGCGCTCGATGACGACCGTCAGCGCAATTGTGTTCCTCGTCTCGGGTGACACCGAAGTCGCGACCACCTACATCATTGGTCGCGTGATCAACGGTGACTACGGCGTGGCGATTGCGTACTGCTCGGTGTTGATCCTCATCATGGTGATTGCCATTGTGCTGGTGCAGTGGCTCGTTGGATCGCGCAAACTTGGACGGCGCGCGGCCGTGGCTGTGCCCGCGATGAACCCTGTGGTGGCGGCGGGATGATGGCCGCCTCGCCTCACCTCTTTGCTGCATCGAACTTATTTTCATGGTTGACAAAATGACATCTACCACCAAAGGCACGCTCGAATTCATCAACGTGGTCAAGGACTACGGTACGGGTGAGCCCGCCGTAAAAGGCATTTCTTTCCGTATTGAAGACGGTCAACTTGTCACGCTGCTTGGACCTTCCGGCTGTGGAAAAACAACGACGCTGCGCATGGTCGCGGGCCTCGAATTGCCAAACGCGGGCCAAATTCTGCTCGGCGGCAAAGACGTGACCGCGCAGTCAGCCGCGCAGCGCAACGTGTCGCTTGTGTTCCAGAGCTACGCGCTGTTTCCGCATATGAGCGTGATGGAAAACGTGGGCTATGGGCCTACGGTTCGTGGCACCAAGAAAGCGGAAGTCGAATCGAAGGTGACTGATGTCCTGAAACTCATCGGCCTGACTGGTTTCGAGAAACGCCTTCCGTCCGAACTCTCAGGCGGTCAGCAGCAACGCGTGGCGATTGCTCGTGCATTGGTACTCGAACCCGCCGTACTTTTGTTTGACGAGCCGCTTTCCAATCTCGACACCAAGCTGCGCCGTCGAGTGCGTGAATAAATTCGCGAGCTGCAACAGCGCCTGCAAATCACATGCGTCTACGTGACGCATGATCGCGAAGAGGCTATGGCGGTGTCCGATCACATCATCGTAATGGATCGCGGCGGCATCGCCGAGGCTGGCTCGCCGCATCAGTTGTACTTCCAGCCACGAACCTCGTTTGTCGCAGATTTTCTGTCAGAGGCGAACGTCGCCAAAGGACATGTCGTCGCGTTTGAAAACGGCAAGGCAACGCTCACGCTGGGGGATTCACGCTTCGATATTGCGACCGATTCTGCAACCGTTGGCGAGGCCAAAATTGCGCTGCGCCCCGACGTATTTGAAGTGACGACCGATGCGAATGTCTCGCCAGCGCTGGAGGCCACCGTACAGAAGTGCGCCTTCATCGGCAAAGGTGTTGAGCTGGTTGTCGATACCGCTGCCGGCGAGATGTTCGTCTTCCTGCCGAAAGAAAAAATCGTGCGCGAAATCGGCAGCAAAGTGCGCCTTGCATTTCCAGCCGATGAAGCGCGATTGATTGTGTAGCGACGCTGAACGGCGGCGGCGTGCAGACTATTCTGTTCGGCCCGTGCTTTTCGAAACATGCGGGTAAGCATTCTCAAATTCTGATTGCGCTGGATTTACAATTGTGAAATATACGAGTTGATCGGTTTTCCTGGCGTAGTCGACGCTTCGCGGGAGACGATTTATTGAGGGAAATTCTCATGCACACAATCAACGCGACGATCACGTCAGCCCCGTCAAACATAGCTATTCAGGCACGGGCGCGGATTGTGCGCGGCTTTGCACGCACCATCGAAAGCCTGCTTCTGGGGTTGACGCTTTTTGCTGGCGGCGCCTTTGCGCAGGACATTGTTCTGGGTCAATCGGTCGCGTTAAGCGGTCCGGCGGCCGAGCTGGGCCGTGAGATGCAATTTGGCGCACAAATTTATTTCGATTCGATCAATGCCGCGGGAGGTATTCGTGGCCGCAAAATCGTTTTGAAGACGATGGACGACGGCTATGAGCCGACCCGCGCCGAGGCCAATACGCGTCGTCTGATCGATGACAACGTGCTCGCGTTGTTCGGTTACGTCGGCACGCCGACCTCTGCTGCATCGGTGCCATTGGCGACGAACGCGAAGGTGCCTTTCTTTGGCGCGTTTTCAGGAGCGGAGTTGTTGCGTGCGCCCTTCAATCGGTACGTGTTCAACGTTCGCGCCAGCTACTTCGATGAGACCGAGCTGATTGTGAAGCAGCTCGCTGCCGAGGGCTTGACGCGGATCGCCGTGTTCTATCAAAACGATTCATACGGTCAGGCAGGTCTGGCTGGCGTAGAGCGAGCGCTGTTGGCAAGAAAAATGACGGTTGCTGGCAAAGCGACGGTCGAGCGCAACAGCAATGATGTGCGCGCTGCGGTGGAAGCCATGCTCGCCAGCAAACCAGAGGCCATCGTGATGATCAGCACGTACGCGTCGTGCGCTGAGTTCATCAAGCAAACAAAGGCACGTGGCCTGTTGGCCAGATACGCGAACGTCTCTTTTGTGGGCACCAAGTCTCTTGCAAAGGCACTCGGGCCAGAGGGATCTGGCGTGATGATTTCGCAGGTAGTGCCTTCACCGACAAGCGAACGGTACCCTTGGGTCAACGAATACCGACGCATGGTGACAGCCAAAGGCGGCGAACTTTCCTACACGAGCCTCGAAGGCTTTATCGCCGCGCGAATTTTTGTCGAAGCGCTCAAGCGCGGCGGCGATAGCTCGCGCGAGGCCCTGATTCGGGCGATTGAGGGCATGCGCGACATTAGTCTTGGTGGGTTCCCGGTGTTCTTTTCAGCAGAAAATCACAGCGCCTCAAAATTTGTTGAACTCACGGTGCTAACCCGTGACGGGCAGGTGCGCTACTGACGGCCCGTGCTCCGTGTGTCATTGAACCATCGAAATAGCGCTCGACGCCCTTTTCGAGATACGCGGCAAAGCCGCTTTTTTAATTGGAAAAAGCCATTGCTTTGGAATTAGCGGTACGAAATTACATCGTCGATCCCAAGTTTCAGAAAACGCAATTTTGGCTGTTACCCGGGTAAATGCTGTAGCTCCAGAGGACATATTTGCGCTAAAAGCTTTATGACAACGGGCTGAAATGTGTGGTGGTCCTCGCCATCCGTGAGGCGCGCTATGCCAGCGATCCGCTCGTTTCGTATATCTCGCTCTACCGTAGTGCACGTGTGCGGACAAAGGAGCATTTCAGCAAATTCGTTTTGAATTGGGTTCAGCATGAGTCGGTCGAGTTTCAAACGCAG
>JBBRGY010000281.1:0-4794 GCA_038223495.1 Burkholderiales bacterium
CGTTAACCCCTGAATTCATGGCTGTACTGCTCGGACTAACGCTCTACACCTCGTCGTTCGTGGCTGAAATCGTTCGTTCGGGCATTTCCTCAGTGGCACAAGGTCAAGGCGAAGCAGCCCAAGCCCTCGGACTGTCCAAAGGCCAGGAGATGCAAAAGGTGTTGCTGCCGCAAGCGTTGCGCGTGATCATCCCACCCGTGACCAGCCAGTTTTTGAATCTCACCAAAAACTCATCCTTAGCCGTTGCCATCGGCTATCCCGACGTGGTGTCGATTGCGAACACAGCGTTGAACCAGACCGGTCGCGCCGTTGAATGCATCTCGCTCATCATGCTCGTGTATCTCATCACGTCGTTGTCCACCTCGATATTTATGGGTTGGTACAACTCAAAATCAGCCATTCAGGAGCGCTAGATCATGGCTGAAACCATTATTTTCCAATCGCTGCCTGCGCGCCCTGCGCCCACTAAAACCGAAGGACTTGTGCCCTGGGCCAAGGCGAATTTGTTCGCCAATTGGCAGAGCACGATCACCACGTTCATCGTCGGCGGAGTGTTGCTGTATTTCGTGCCGCAGTTCCTGAACTGGGCGATTTTGACGGCCACCACGGTACCTAATGCCGATGCCTGCCGCGCGCCCGGCGTCGGTGCCTGCTGGGGCGTGATCACTGAGAAGTATCGGCTGATTATTTTTGGCCGCTATCCGCTTGAAGAGCAATGGCGTCCGTTAGTGGCGACGCTAATGTTGCTGGCGCTGTTGATCGCAAGCTGCACCCGCGCCTTCTGGAACAAGTGGCTTCTTGTGATGTGGGCCGTTGTGATTTCAGCGTTCTTCGCGCTGATGTACGGCAATGTTTTGGGCCTGACCAAAGTCACCACGGATCGTTGGGGCGGCCTGCCGTTGACCATCATGCTCTCGTCGCTGTCAATGGTGATGGCGTTTCCACTAGCCATCGGCGTTGCTTTGGGTCGCCGCTCAAAGCTGCCCGCGATCCGCACGTTTTGCTCGATTTATGTCGAGCTGATTCGCGGCGTTCCGCTGATTTCGGTGTTGTTCATGGCGTCGTTCATGTTCCCGCTGTTCATGCCGCAGGGCGTCACGATTGACGTATTGATTCGCGTGTTCGCCGGCTTAACGTTGTTCGCCGCAGCGTACATGGCTGAGGTGGTTCGCGGCGGGCTCCAGGCGATTCCAAAAGGCCAGGCTGAGGCGGCAGCATCGCTCGGATTGTCGTATTGGCAAACACAGGGCACCATCATCCTGCCACAGGCGCTGGCGCTCGTCGTGCCAAGCATCGTCAACAACTTCATTGGCCTGTTCAAAGACACGTCCCTCGTCGGCATCGTGTCGCTGTACGAGCTGACCGGCTCGCTCGGTCTCGCGCTGAACGGCGACGCGGATTGGCGCCCCTTCAAGCTCGAAGGCTATGTTTTCATCACCTTTATCTACTTCGCCTTCTGTTTTGCCATGAGCCGCTATAGCTTGTGGATCGAAAAGCAGGTCAACAAATCCAAACAGCGTTAGTCGAGACCCAACTATGAGCACCAATCTGGAAGGCGCCAAAGACGCTATCGTTTTCGATAAAGTCAACAAATGGTATGGCAACAGTTTTCATGTCCTGCGCGACATCAATCTGAACGTAAAACAAGGCGAACGCATTGTCGTCTGCGGACCCTCCGGTTCCGGCAAATCAACGCTGATTCGCTGCATCAATCGCCTGGAAGAACATCAGGAAGGTCACCTGATTGTTAACGGCACCGAGCTAACTGATGACGTCAAAGCCATAGACAAAGTCCGCAAAGAAGTCGGCATGGTGTTCCAGCAGTTCAATCTGTTCCCACACTTGACCGTACTCGAAAACTTGACGCTATCGCCGATGTACGTCGGCAAAGTGCCAAAAAAAGAAGCCGAAGAAAAGGCGATGATTCAGCTTAATCGCGTGCGCATCGCCGAGCAAGCAGGTAAATATCCGCTGCAACTGTCCGGCGGTCAGCAACAGCGCGTAGCCATCGCCCGCGCACTGTGCCTGACGCCAAAAATCATGCTGTTTGACGAGCCTACCTCAGCGCTCGACCCAGAAATGATCAAGGAAGTGCTGGACGTCATGGTTGCGATGGCCGATCAAGGCATCACCATGATCTGCGTCACCCACGAAATGGGTTTCGCCAAGGCCGTCGCTGACCGCGTAATCTTCATGGATCAAGGCCAAATCGTCGAACAAAACAATCCGCACGACTTCTTCAACAACCCACAGACTGATCGGTCAAAGGATTTTTTGTCGAAGATTTTGGGGCATTGAACGAAGTTTCTGCAAAAAAAGGGAGCCGCCTTTGCGGCTCTTTTTTTATTCGTTCGAACACTGGTAGCGGCATCACTCATCAACGCATCAAATGCAGTAAATCAGATTAATTTCAAAGGAACCACGATGCGCACGACACTCGACATTGATGGCTAGGTATTGATCGCGGCTAAAGAACTCGCGAAATTCGCCGATAAGACGGCGGGGCAGATCATCTCCGAACTAGTCCGAAAATCACTCACCACAGCACCCAACTTCGCGGTCGAGGAACCCAAAGCGGTTTACGGCATTCGCCCGTTTCCTCGTCGGGGCGGTATTGTGACTAACGACATGATTGACAAAATTCGCGAAAAAGAGGGCATTTAGCTTGCTCGCACTCTACGACGTCAACGTACTGTTGGCACTTTTTGACGCCGAACACACTCAGCACACCTCCGGGTTGGCGTGGCACGAAGCAAACGCATCGATGGGTTGGGCAACGTGCCCAATCACACAAAACGGATTGCTTCGAATCATGTCGCCTCCAAGCTACACCCACACGATACCGCTTGCGAGCGTGGCAGAAAGGTTCCGCGAAAGCGCGACAGAGGACGCTCACCATCAATTTATCGCCGACGATATCTCCGTTGTCGATCGGTCGATAATTCGTCAAAACGCGCTGCTAGCACCGTCCTCGTTGACTCATATTTACCTGCTGGCTCTGGCGTTCAAACACAATGCCCGGTACGTCACCTTTGCTCGTGGCACTTCACTAAGCGCGGTGATTGGGGCAACGCCCGCGCATTTGTTGGTGCTTTGAGCGAACCTATTCTGCGCGATTTCTCGCGCAACCAACAGTTTGTTTGTCCAATGACTTTACGCTCAAACGACCGCCATCTTGGGGCTAGCCCGCCGAATTTAGCATTATCAACATTCGGAAAAACGGCGATGCATGCCGAGTAAAGTATGGGTTTCAGCGCAAAGCCAATGGATCAAAATTAACAACACTCAGTTCCACGGCTTGAACGGTGCAATGCCGATAACTTTCGCAGTCTTTGCATCCAGGATCACGGCCATGTCTTGGGCTCGTGCCTTGAGACCATGAAACACAACGCTGTCATCCGTCTGACCATGCGCGCGAAGCCATGCTGTGATTTCTGTATCGCGGGCTGCGTTTCTAGTGCGCAGCTCTGAGATTGGCTTCGCGTTCTTGAGAACTTCGTAACGCATGGTTTCCAGCCGAGCGCGGTACTGCGGAAAGTGCCAATAGTCTGCCCCGGCCTTAGCGCCAAACATATCGCGCTCCCGTTCTTTCTTGTCGGTGGCGGTTTTTTGTGCCATCCCCTGCTGGCCCAAAGCGCGGTCATGAGGTATTTGCGAATTAGGTTCCACTGCTTCCATGTCATTCGCTTGAATGACGTCAAAGCGATACCCAAGCGCCTGGATGGACACAGGTCGTCCAGCTCGCATCGTAAAGACGCCGTAAGCAAGCGCAGCGGCCGGCACGTTGCCAAATAGCGTTATGTCGAACTTCAGCGATTTCTTGCCCGACTTGAAAACCACGAGGTTCCGCAGCGGGCCCAGTACGACATCGACACCCGAAAGCATCAAGAAGGCCACTTGTGCGTCGACGGCACGGAGTTGACAGATGAAGCGAAAGCCATCGACAAAATCCGCAATGAAGTCGGCATGGTGTTCCAGCAGTTCAACCTCTTACCGCATCTGACCGCACTAGAAAACTTGACGCTGTCGCCCATGTACGTCGGCAAAGTTCCCAAGAAAAAAACCAAAGAAAAGGCGATGATGCAGCTCAAGCGAGTGCGCATCGCCGAGCAAGCGAGCAAATACCCGCTGCAACTCTCCGGCGGCCAGCAACAGCGCGTCGCCACCGCCCGCGCTCTGTGCCTGACGCCAAAAATCATGCTGTTTGACGAACCAACGTCAGCGCTTGACCCAGAGATGATCAAGGAAGTTCTGGACGTGATGGTCGCCATGGCCGATCAAGGCATCACCATGATCTGCGTTACCCGCGAAATGGGTTTCGCCAAAGCCGTCGCTGACCGCGTGACCTTCATGGATCAAGGCCAAATCGTCGAAGAAAACAATCCGCACGACTTCTTCAATAACCCACAGACCGATCAGTCGAAGGACTTTTTTGTCGAAGATTTTGGGGCATTGAGCGAACTTTAGTCGAACCCAAAAAAAGCCGCTACTGCGGCTTTTTTTCTGAACCCGAAATATCGTCCCAAAGGGGACGCTTTATTTCGTCGCTGTTAACAAATCGCTGGCGACGTTTTGCACGTGCCCGAAACGCCCCAAGAGATGCCATTGCTGCCTAGGCTGGTTGGGGTAAGGATGTAGGTCTCGCCGTTAAGTCCATTTCCGACAATGGCGGTGCCGGTGATCAAGCCGGGTGTGATGGTGGCTATCGAAGCCACATCGCCGACAGCCGCCACAGAGTCGCCTTTCACTTCCCAGCCAATGCCGGACGCCCCCGCAGTGCATGGGGTCAGGCTG
>JBBRGY010000282.1:0-4787 GCA_038223495.1 Burkholderiales bacterium
GTTGGCCAAAACGATTCCAGCACGGCCGGTGGCTTTGAGGTGGTGCAGCATGTGCTGCAGCCAGGCGGTGTTGGCGTTGCCGTGCGGTGGGTCGCCATACACCCAGCGCGGGTCGCCCTCCAGGCTGCCGTGCCACCAGTCGCTGATGTTGAACGGCGGGTTGGCGAGGATGAAGTCGGCGCGCAGGTCGGGGTGTTGATTGCGCACAAAGCTGTCGGCGGGCTCGCGACCGAGGTTGAAATCGATGCCGCGAATGGCTAAATTCATGGCGGCGAGACGCCAGGTGGTGGGGTTGCTCTCTTGCCCGTAGATTGACACGTCGTTGAGTTTGCCGCCGTGCGCTTCGATGAATTTCTCGGACTGCACGAACATGCCGCCGCTGCCGCAGCAGGGGTCGTACACCTTGCCGCTATGCGGGTTCAACACGGCCACGAGCGTTTTGACGATGCTGGCGGGCGTGTAGAACTGGCCGCCGCGTTTGCCCTCGGCGCTGGCGAACATGCCGAGAAAATATTCGTACACCTGGCCGAGCGTGTCGCGGGCGATGTCGGGCGTGACGCCGAAGCCGATGGTGGAGACCAAATCCACCAGCTCGCCTAACTTGCCGTCGGGCAGCTGCGCGCGGGCGTAGCGCTTGTCGAGAATGCCTTTGAGCTTGGGGTTTTCGGTTTCAATCGCGGTTAAGGCGTCGTCGATGCGTTTGCCGATGTCCGGCTGTTTGGCCGCCGCGCGCAGTGCCTCCCAGCGCGCGGTTTCCGGCACCCAAAACACGTTGACCTCGCGGTAATAGTCGCGGTCTTCAAGCTCGGCGGCGAGCAGCGCGTCCGTGCGGTCGGCATCGGGCAAAAAGTAGTCGTCGGCGGGGTCGGTAAAGCGCCGCGTTAATTCAGTGCGCCGCGCGGCAAAGGTGTCGCTGATGTATTTGACGAAGATGAGGCCGAGCACCAGATGCTTGTATTCGGCGGCGTCCATGTTGGCGCGCAGCTTGTCCGCGGTCGCCCACAGCGTCTTTTTAATGTCGTCGATCATGCAGCGGTCTGATTCTGGTGAATTTACAGACGCTGATTATGGAGGGAGGCGGGGATGTTCGCGCTGGTTGTGCGGTTTTTACTGCTGCGACGTATCGCTGGTGGCCGACGTCCGAAGTGCTTGGGAGACGGCATGGGGTTGCCACGTTGGCTGGCTCATATTTGACCCAATCGCGCTGATGGCGCGATTGGTGCCCGAGACCGGAATCGAACCGGTACGCCCGCTATTCACGAAAGCGGCGGATTTTAAGTCCGCTGTGTCTACCAATTTCACCACTCGGGCAATGAATTGAGCCTTTGAATTCTAGCGGGCGAGCGCTGCCGCGCAGGGTGGCTTGGCATCGCGCGTTGCGTGCTTGAATCACGACGGTCGCTGGCTGGTGTGAAGTTTGGTGTCAGGCATACCGTAGCGGCGCATTAGTTCCTTCCAGGCTGACGTGTCCCGCAATCGGTCGAATGTGGGATCAACTGAGCTGCAGAGGAAGTTGTAATCGCGTGCTTTTGCGGCCCGTTCGAGGCCGGAAATCGCCTCAGCCGCATTTCCCAGCGCACAATCGATCATCGCGAACTGGTAGGGTGAAACAAACGCCTTTTCGCAGTAAATAACGAGTTGCAGTTGTGCCGCCTTCGCTTCGACGATGCGCCCGGTCGTCGCGAGTGTGACTGCGACACCACAGTGACCGATACTTAGATCTGGATGGCGCACGATGGCTTCTCGATAGAGCTGTTCCGCGCGCGCGGCGTCGCCCGAATGCAGGCAAGCAGCTGCGAGCAGCGTGCGTGCGAGAACGTTGTTGGTATCGGCATCGAGCATGCCTTCAAAGAGAGCAATGGCTTCGCCAAATCGGCGTTCGTAGAACCGCAGTAACCCATGATGAACACGCGTTTGTGGATCGAGTGGATCGAGGGCGCGTGCTCGCGAAAAATTGCGATCTGCTTCGTCAAAGCGGCCCATGAGCATGAGGCCAAACGCGTATGAACGATACGCAGATACGTTGCTCGGCCCGAAGTGAATTGCTCGCAACAAAGAGCGCTCCGCGTTCGGCCAATCGTGCTCGTAATAGAGTAGATAGGTTCCAAGCGTTGCATGCGCCTCGGCGAGCTGCGGATCGAGCGCGAGAGCTGTGGTGATGGTCGATTTCATTGCGGTTGACGTATCGTCGGCGGCCCGCATCGTCATACCTACTTCCTGCAATAGCGCAGTGGCTAAAGCGGCGTGAGCGCGCGCATATGCGGGCGCAAGTGAGATGGCTTCCGAAAAAAGCGCCGTCGCGCGGGCAATCGAGGCCGTTGTGCGCACCCGAATTGCGATACGACCGCGCTCATAGGCGTCGCGCGCTGCTTCAGCGATGTTGGCCGAATCGGCAATAACTGTCTGAAAGGCCGGAGGTTCCACGGACGCATGATCCGGCACTTCTGTTGCGGCGGGTTCCGATTCATGTCGCACCGCTGCGATGACGGAGGGCATGGCGGCGCGCACCATTGCCGACACACTGTCAAAAAAGCGAAATCGTGCCGCAACCGCACCAACCGCTGAATCAGACCACAAATGCAGTCCGTCATTGGCGGCAATGATCTGCACAATCGCGCGCAACTGTTCGCCTTCCTGTTGCAGGCTACCTTCAATCAAGACGTCAGCGGAAAGCTGGCGCGCTATGTCGCGGATATCAATGCGGCCTCCTTTGAAACGCATCACCGAGGTCCTAGCCACCACGCGCAACGTATGCATACGGGCGAGGGTGTCGGTAATTTCATCAGTCAGTGCATCGCTCCAGTCACCCAGCCCAGCGCTGTTGTAAAAGCTACCCAGCGCATCCAGAGGCAGCACAGCGACGACAGGTTCAGATCCATTGAAAGCCGGTGGCGACGTTTTGTTCGTGACCCAGCGAAAACTCGGGACGTAACTGCCGGGAAGCAGCTCGACGAACACCCGGCATTCGTTGCTCTTATCTGAATAGTATTGAGCCAAACGCGCTCGCAACCTACGCGCCTCGACGCGCACGATCGTATCAGTAGCTGGGTCGTAAGTTGCAACCGGACGTTTGAACACGTGAACACCCAGATGCATTTCACGCAGACTTGAAAAACGTTCCGCTAGCGATTCCTGGACGAGGTAGCGAAGGAAGCGCTGATGCCGACGCGAGCGTCCGAACGCAGCACTGGCGCAAATACGATCCAGTTCTCGGAGAACGCTATCAGCCGGTATGGCTCCTGGCACCATAAATTGTCGCTACCCTTTCATTTGTTGCGCTTGATTTCGCGACAACTTGTCACAGGTCGGACACCTCGGAAAGACGAGAAGTCGTCACGGTGCACTTCGTGTGTACCACAATGAACCCGGGCTAAGAAGAGTTTTGGGTTCTGTCGATCAATCGGGGTGATTTATGACTGGGCAAGTTTGGAAATATCGGGGACGACGTTGCTTTGTCCGTCATTCACGCGGTGCCTTGCAAAACCTGCTGCTGCAAGGTCACTTTTTGGGCGCGCTGATCGTGTCGTTGGTGCTGTTGCTTGGTCCGTCTGGCGTTCAGGCGCAAGCGGCTAACGCTGCCGACCCGCGTATCGTCACGCTGGCCAACGCCCTCGGCAATGATCCCACGAGCATTCATAACTACCACCGCGATCAAATTGGTATCGAAATTTACACGGGAAGCCTGCGCGGCGCTCGTGGAACCCTTGCGAGCAAGGCGGGCAACAGCCTTGATCGCGCAAGTCTCGGTATCGCGCTCTTGCGCGCGAGTGGCTTCAACGCGCGCTATGCGCAGGGGAGTCTTTCTGGCAATCTTCCAGTGGCGCTAATAAACCGGATGCTGGGTCTCAATCCGCTGCGCGTGCTCGGCTGCTTCAACCCTGGAGGCGTAAGCCCGTCTGGTGACTCAGATTTGATCAATGCCGCTGGGTCGGAACATTTCTGGATCGAATATGAATCGTCGCCGGGCGTTTTTACGGCGATGGACGGATCGTTTGAGGCCGCCACGCTTGGGCAGACATTCGCCACTGCGACGCAGCGTTTTGACGACGTTCCGCTAGCACTCAGACACACGGTGCGGTTTCGGCTCGAAGTTGAGACCTTCGTTCAGGCTGCGGCGGCGTTTGGACTAGGTCTAGGTACGACTACCGTTCTGAATCGAAGTTTTGATACGGTCGATTTGGTTGACAAGCCCATCACGCTCAGTCATTTTCTGGCGATCAATTCGCCGCCTGCGCTAGCCATTGGTGCGGTCACCACTACCTATTCGCCGTACCTCATGGTCGGGGATTCGACGGTGGATGTAAATAATTACGACGTGTTGCGCGGCACCGATTACGGCGAAATTCTCACTAATTTCCCCTTGGGCAATATCGTTGTTACAGGAATTACGCTCAACATCGACAGCACGGACGCAAACGGCACGACGACGACGGAGTCACGACAGCTGGTTGATCGTGTTGGTTATGCCAATCGTCGAAGCGGCGCAACCATTGCACTGACCACCGTTCCGCCGACACTCCCGGTGCTCACGCGCCTGGATCAGATGACGATTGGCATCAATCCCGGCCGACAGCCGATCGATGATTTTGGCAGTCGTAAATCGCGTCTTGAAGCGGTACAGGTTCAGCTGAATGCGATTGCGCCAGCGGTTGCAGCGCTTCCACCGTATGCGCAGCGCAATGCTGCCGAGCTCGCAGTCGCCGAGCGGGCAACCGCGCTAACCGCTACGAGCACAACGCTTGTCAACGAGCTTGCCGTCGCATCACTCGCCGCCGCCGCAGATGACT
>JBBRGY010000283.1:0-4784 GCA_038223495.1 Burkholderiales bacterium
TGCCGCCGCCCAACGTGACCGGTGTGCTGCACATGGGACATGCATTCCAGCAAACGCTGATGGACTCGCTCATTCGCTATCACCGCATGAAGGGCGACAACACGAACTGGATCGTCGGCACCGACCACGCCGGCATCGCCACACAGATTGTGGTCGAGCAACAACTGAAGGCCGAAGGCCAGACGCGGCACGATCTCGGTCGCGAAGAATTCACCAAACGCGTGTGGAAATGGAAGGAGTCTTCCGGCTCCACCATCACGCAGCAGATGCGTCGTCTCGGCGCGTCCGCGAACTGGGGCTTTGCTGACGATACCCAGAGCAATCAGGGTTACTTCACGATGGATTCGCACATGTCGAAAGGCGTGGTCGAAACGTTCGTGACGCTGTTCGAGCAAGGCCTTATCTATCGCGGAAAACGACTCGTGCACTGGGATCCAGTTTTGCAGTCGGCGGTATCCGATCTTGAGGTGGAGTCGGTTGAGCGCGACGGTTTCATGTGGCACATCCTGTATCCGTTTTCGGACGGCCCGCAGCTCGATGCCGACGGCAAACCGATGGTCGGCATGCACATCGCCACCACTCGCCCAGAGACGATGCTCGCCGACGGCGCGCTGGCTGTTCATCCGGAGGACGAGCGCTACAAACATCTCATCGGCAAGATGGTGGACTTGCCATTGTGTGATCGCAAAATCCCGATCATCGCAGATGATTTTGTGGATCGCGATTTCGGCTCTGGCTGCGTCAAGATCACTGGCGCGCATGACTTTAACGACTACGCCTGCGCGCTGCGTCACAACATTCCGCTGATCACGATCTTTACGCTCGACGCCAAGATCAACGAGAACGGCCCGAAGCAATACATCGGGCTGGATCGTTTCGATTGCCGCAAAGTCGTGCTCAAAGACCTTGAGGCACAGGGCTTTTTGCAGAAAGCTGTGCCGCATAAGAGCATGGTGCCAGTGTGTGATCGCACGGGCCAGATCGTAGAGCCAATGCTCACCGATCAGTGGTTCGTTGCGATGAGCAAGGCCACCCCGAAGCACGCAGGCGGCATCGCCGGTCGTGCGCTTGATGCGGTGAAAAATGGTGACGTCAAGTTCTTCCCCGAGCACTGGACCGCCACCTACAACCACTGGCTCGGCAACATTCAGGACTGGTGTGTTTCGCGCCAGCTTTGGTGGGGCCATCAAATCCCGGCTTGGTACGATGCTGACGGAAAAATTTACGTCTCACGCAGTGAGGAAGACGCGCTCAAACAAAGCGGTGGCAAACCACTAACGCGCGACCCCGACGTGCTCGACACGTGGTTCTCCTCCGCCCTCGTGTGTCACACCACGCTCGGTTGGCCCGACCAAGTCCGATTTGAAAGAGATAGCGTTTACTTGCCAAGCAACGTGCTCGTCACCGGAAATGACATCATCTTTTTTTGGGTCGCCCGAATGGTGATGATGACGCTGCACTTTACCGACAAAGTGCCGTTCAAGGACGTGTACATCAACGCGATGGTGCGCGATGCCGAAGGCACCAAGATGAGCAAATCAAAGGGCAACGTGCTTGACCCGATTGACCTCTTGGACGGCATCGCGCTCGAACCACTCGTCGCCAAATCGACGAAGGGTTTGATGCTCGCCAGCCACCGCGAAAAGGCCGAGAAATACATTCGCAAAAACTTCGCGAACGGCATTACGCCGTATGGTGCGGACGCCGTGCGCTTTACCTTTGCGTCGCTGTGCACGATGTCGATGACGCTCAACTTCGATCTCTCGCGCTGCGAGGGCTATCGCAACTTCTGCAACAAGCTGTGGAACGCCACACGCTTCGTTTTAATGAATGTGGAAGGCAAGGATTGCGGCATCACGGGTGACGCACCGATGACCCTTTCGTTCGTCGATAAATGGCTGCTTGGCCGCCTGCAATTCGCCAAGAAGGATATTGCGGAAGGCTTCGACACGTATCGTTTTGACTTCGCCGCGAAGGCGCTCTATGAGTTCGTCTGGGACGAGTATTGCGACTGGTACGTTGAATGCGCCAAAGTACAAATCGCCGAAGCGGAAAAGGCAGGCGACCATGCATCGGCGCGCGCCACACGCAGCGTGCTTGTACGTGAGCTGGAAGCCACGCTTCGCCTCGCGCATCCGATCATGCCGTTTGTGACTGAAGAGCTTTGGCAAACCGTCGCGCCGATTGCTGGAAAATCAGGTAACTCGATCTGCACCCAACCGTTCCCGAAATTTGGTGCGGATCGCGTGAATGCCGAGGCGAACGCGAAGATGGCGCTGCTCAAGCAAATCGTGAGTTCGTGTCGCACATTGCGTAGTGAGATGAAGATTTCTCCCGCTGAACGCGTGCCAATGATTTGCACGGGCGACGCAGCAACGCTCAAGGAGTTTTCGCCGTACATCGTTGCGCTCGGAAAACTGTCCGAACTGCGCATCGTCGACACGCTGCCCGGCACTGACGCACCTGTGCAAATCGTCGGCGATTTCAAGCTCATGCTCGAAGTCAAAATTGATCCGGTGCAGGAGCGTGCGCGGCTTGATAAAGAGATTTTGCGATTGACTGGCGAAGTGACAAAAGCGGAAGGCAAGCTAGGCAACCCTGCGTTCGCGGATAAGGCCCCGCCGTCAGTGGTTGCGCAGGAGCGAGAGCGTCTTTCCGGATTTGTTTCGACACTGGAAAAGGTCACCGCGCAACGTAAGAACTTAGGGTAGATTTCGCAATGAACAGCAGCACTACCGAGCGTCCTCACCTAGGCGGACGGGGGGCTAACGGCGAACTCGCCATTCACGCGATTTCCCTCTCAGGCAGTGTGATGCCAGAGCGCCTTGCGGCAGGTGCAACCCGTCTTGCCCAGCTTGGCGCAATCGTCACATCACCAACGGCCGCCACCGCAGAGTGGCGCTACTTTGCGGGCACCGACGACGAACGTTTAGCGGCGCTTGACGCCGCGCTAAAAAGCGATGCTGCCATGGTCATGTTCACGCGCGGCGGTTACGGCCTCTCGCGCTTGTTACATCGTATCGATTGGCACGCGGTCGCTGCATCGAAAAAATTGTTCTGCGGCTATAGCGACGTGACTGCATTCAGTCTCGCTGCGCTCGCCGAGGCCAACTACGTCACGTTCTCCGGCCCCATGCTCGCCAGCGACTTTGCACAAACCGATGACATTCCGGCGCGCGATTTCACTGAAGCAAATTTCTTCGGACTGCTGAGCGGCGAATCGTACGTTTATCCCGAATGCGTAAACGACATCGCAAACGCCGCGCACACGATCAACGGCACGCTTTGGGGCACCAACCTCGCGATGATTGCAAACATGGTTGGCACACGGCACATGCCAAAAATTGATGACGGAATTTTGGTGCTCGAAGACGTCACGGAAGCCCCGTATCGCGTCGAGCGCATGTTCTGGCAATTGAAGCACGCCGGTATTCTCGACAAGCAGCGCGCCATTATTCTGGCCGAATTCTCCGATTGCGAACCCACCAGCGGCATGCGCTACCCCTACAGCATGACCGAGGCCATCGAAACGCTCCGCGAAATTGCGCCGTGCCCGGTGCTCACAGGCTTTCCGTTCGGACACGTTCCGGCGAAAGTTACGCTGCCGATTGGCGCAGCTGCGAGCGTCGTGATTGACGGCCCGCGTTACGTGCTCTCCGTGCGCGACTATTTGCGTTGACCGAGCATCGTTACTTCGAAACAATCTTTCACGGAATTTGAATCGAGTACGATTTCGATTGAATGACGCACCGTAGCATTGTGCAGAGTTGGAGGCGACGTCGACCTGTCTAATCGACGCGCTCCGTCACGGAGGAAATTACATGTCAGTTTTTAATCGTTTGCTGCGTTCAATCGGCATTGCTGGAATAGGCCTTATCGCCGTCGCAGCCTCGGCCCAGCCCGCAGGTTACCCCGCAAGACCACTCACCTACGTCGTGCCGTACCCGGCAGGCGGCGCGGCCGACGTGTTCGCGCGTTCGCTCGCCGCCGAGCTGAGTAAACGTATTGGGCAGACCGTGATCGTGGAAAACCGCGCTGGTGCCAACGGTAATCTTGGCAGCGCTTATGTCGCGAAATCAGCGCCTGCTGACGGCTATACGTTCCTGCTCGGTTCGCTCTCTTCGCTCGCGATCAACCCGCACATTTATTCGAACATGGGTTACGACCCGCTGAAAGACTTGCAGCCTGTTTCGTTGACGCATCAAATGGCAAACGTGTTGGTGGTTAATCCCGCGACGCCTTACAAAACGGTGGCCGACGTCATTGCCGCCGCAAAGGCGAAACCGGGCATATTGGCCTACGCCTCGGCGGGCAACGGCAACACGATGCATATCGCTGGCGAGCAGTTCAAATCGCAAAGTGGTGTCGATATCTCCCACGTGCCCTACAAGGGCGGCCCGCCCGCTCTGAACGATGTGCTCGGTGGTCAGGTGCCGATGATGTTCAACAATCTACCGGCCATCGTTGAGTTGGTGAACGCGGGAAAGCTCCGCGCGCTTGCTGTGGGCGATACCCACCGCGCCAAACAATTGCCGCAAGTGCCAACGATGGAAGAGGCAGGTCTCAAGGGCTACACGTCAATTGTCTGGAACGGTGTGCTCGTGCGTGCGGGGACATCGCCCGAAATCGTGCAGTATCTGTCTAAGCAAATCGCCGCAGCTCTCGATTCGCCGTCGCTCAAAAAACCGCTGGAAGATCAGGGATACTAAGTGCTGTCATCGACGCCGGAAAAGTTTTCGGCCCTGCTGAAATCAGAGTACGCCGCGATGTTGCCGGTGGTCAAG
>JBBRGY010000284.1:0-4752 GCA_038223495.1 Burkholderiales bacterium
GTGGCAATGCACGCTTGGACGGTCAGCTCACGTTGACACCACGCGGTGCCAGCGGCTCGCTCGAATTGACGCCACCGGGCGCTCCAGCGCAGCGCGTCACGTTCTAGCCGCGCCGCCTACGACAGCGAGCCTGCGCAATGAAGCGGGTGTTAGGCGGACAACTCCAATTGAAAAACCACAATCGTAGGCGTGGCGTATGGATTGCTGTGTTCGATAGAACTTTCGCTATGTATGCTCTTCCTTGTGCCGCTTCCAACGGTTACCATCGCACGATGGTTGATCCTTCTTTTTTCCCTTCACGGCCCGCAAAGCCTGTGCCTGCAACGACCTTAGTCACTGCACCCGCCGCCGCAGCCGACGCGCTCCTGGAACGAGACCGCGTATTGACCGCTCTGGTCGGCCGCATGGCCAACAAGGACGAAAGCGCACTGTCAGCCCTGTTTGACATGGTGGCCAAACGATTGCATTCGTTCGCACTGCGCATCGTGCGCGACGAAGGTTTAGCCGAAGAAGTCACCGAGGACGCACTATTTCAGGCCTGGCGCGAAGCCAACCGGTTTGATGTCGCGCGTGGCAAGGTGATTACCTGGCTGTTAACGATTTGTCGGTCACGCGCGCTGGATGCGCTGCGTCGCGCCGACATCGCGGAATGCGTGGAAGACCCGGACGAGTTCCGCTCGCAAGAGGCGAGCCTGATGGCAGAGCCGGAGCAGTTAATTGCCCAATTTGAAACCAGCAGTGCGGTTCAGGCCGCGCTGTTGATGCTGCCTCCAAAAGAGCGGCAAGCCGTGAGCCTCGCATTTTTTCGCGGGCTCACCCACCAGGAAATCGCTGACCACTGGCAAATGCCGTTGGGCTCGGTAAAAACTTTGATGCACCGCGCGTTCGCTCAATTGCGAACGCAACTTGAGGCTCAACAATGACTAACGACATTCACAACATGAACGGTATGGACGACGAAATTTTCCCGCAGTCAGTGGCTGGCCCAATGGCCGAAGCTGTGCGCGATGCCCCACTGGATGCAATGGCTGAGCGCTTCATGAAGTCGCGGCTGATGACCCGTGTGCGTGATCTTGAGCGCGGCGCTGTCACTAGCACCGTGCGCCCCGATCAGGGCGAATGGGAAAAATTCAGCCCGCGCATCAAAATGAAAGTGCTGCGCCGCGAGGCCGATGGCAGCAGTATGAGTTACTTGTTAAAGCTCGAACCCGGCGCATTCCTCGTGCCACACAAACACTCAATTGATGAGGAATGTGTGGTGCTCGAAGGCGAAGTCACCATAGGCTCTGAACTCGTCGGCCCCGGCAGCTATCACCTAGCCCCACGCGGCATGGTGCACCAACCGATTCGATCTGAGCACGGCGCTATTCTGTTCATTCGCGGCAAAGAACCGAGCTGGCGCGATACGGCCGTAAAAGAGACTTTGCGGGCGATTTTGCGCTGATTTCGGCACACGGCTTTTTGCTGTAAGCACGTTTTTACGGGGGCTACTGCTAAATTTATTGGAAAGTCGATATTTAGTCAAAATCGAATCTAGCCCCTGTGCAGCAATCGTTTCACCTAAAAGCTGATTCGCTAGCGCTGTGATTTCACTGCCTATTTTGGACTCGAAGCACGGGATCATTGCGCTACCGCGACGGAGTTTTCAACCGTCGGTGCCATGCTCAACATCCTTGCTGACCCGTAGATTGTCGCGAAAGGAACATCCTTGGCGTCGCGCCCTGTTCCGACGCGGATGAGCCATTCCACGGGCGCCATTTCGGTAGCATCAAAAATCACCCATTGATTGCCGAGCCACGCTTCGAACACAGCGTGAAAATCAGGTGCACCATCAGGAAATTTGATGTAACCCACGACGAACCGTGCGGGGATATTGAGCGCACGACAAAACGTGATGCCGAGGTGCGCGAAGTCACGGCAGACGCCCTTGCGTTGCACGAACACATCGCGAGCGGTGGTCGTCGTATCGGACGATCCAACGACGTATTCGATATTGTCGTGAATCCACGCCCGAATCGCGTCGACGCGGGCCCAGCCCTGCACAACGTTCCCGAACATTTGTTGAGCTGCAGAAGCGAGCAAGTCGGACTCGCAATAGCGCGTGGGCGCCAGCAAATGCACGAACTCTGATGGAATTTGCGAAACGGTCGATTCGGTCAATTTGTCGATCACGTAAGACGGAGGAATCACATCAATGGTTGCCTGATAGCGAACGTTCAACACGCCAGCCGGGACGTCGCCACGCGTCAGGCGGTTGCCTGTCGGTTCGTGAATGAACGATCTCATTTCCACAGGCGGATCCAACGTCAAACGTTCCGCCACGATGCGCTGATCGGGCAGGTCAATTGCTTCGATCTGAAAGATGAAATGGCACGTGTCGTCTAGTTCGTATTGCAGTGTGCAATCAATGTCGAATCGAAGTGAAGACGGTGGCGACATAGGCACTGATAGAAGCTTTGCGAGTGGTGTGGCGTCCGTTGGGAGCGTCTCGACGGTCATGACGGAGCTTCGCTCGTTAGTTGAACGGTCCTCTTCAAACGCGCTCGTAAATGACTGCACCTGCGCAACATTCTGCCCGCGGATACGCAATTGTCACTATCAAAAATTGTGCCGAAACTCTGCAATAGCAATCCGGTCAGTTGTTGCAACATGCCCTGAATTTGGTCAGTATTCACCATTGGTTCGCAGCCGTTTTAAGTCTTCGTTCACAAGTGATCAATTTATCTGTTCTTCGCACTTGCCACACTACGATAGCAGCGGAAAACCATGTAGTCCCGCGCCTACTACGATCACTTCGTCAGCGCGCTAATCGTATTCGTCTGCGTCGCAAGGTCCACTTCTGCATTCATGCGAACGCTTACCTCGCGAGCGATTTCTGCACCGAATAAAAATACCGCAGACGAGTAGAACAGCCACATCAGAACCACCGCCAGACTGCCCGCGGCACCGAACACATCGGTCGTGCCGATGCTGGTCAGATACAACGCGAACAAGCTCTTGCCGAGCACAAAAAGGAGTGAGGCGCAGGCCCCGCCCACTGCGGCTGCGCGCATTGGGACTCGCGTGTCCGGCAGCACCCGCAACAACACGGCAAACATGAACGTCAAGAGCGCCAGACTCACGAATTTCTCGAGTGTTTGAAAAATAGCCACGAATTGCGTGT
Organism: Burkholderiales bacterium; assembly: GCA_038223495.1. Classification (GTDB taxonomy): domain Bacteria; phylum Pseudomonadota; class Gammaproteobacteria; order Burkholderiales; family Casimicrobiaceae; genus Casimicrobium. Next base: position 3,164 of record JBBRGY010000284.1, read on the forward strand.
CCTGAATTACAAAGTGCTGCAGCGCTGCGACACCCGCGTCCAACACCAATGAAATGATCAACAGAAATGCCAGCCCCGTGACCAGCGCGAACGATAGCAAGCGCGCTTTCACCAACGCCCAGGTCGACAGCAACAACGGAACGTCTGAGCGTGCCTGCGAGCGGAAAACAGTGTTCAGCGCAGCCTTCAATTCGGCGAACGTGACTGATGCGCCAACGATGATCGCGATGACCGAGAACACCGTCGCGCTGGTCGATGCGCGAGACTTCCACGCGCTCTCGACCGCGTATTGAACGAAGGTCGCAGCCTCGGGCCCAAAGACACTGCGGAGCTGCCCGTAGAGTTGACCCGACGTTGCATCTGCGCCGAACAAATAGCCAGCGATCGACACAATGACGAGCAGCATCGGTGCCAATGAAAACAATGCGTAAAACGCCAGCGCAGCGGCCAATGCACTACAGCGATCATCAATCCATCCGAGCAACGCGGTCCACAAAACGCTCAGCGCCGCGAAGCGCTTTTCGGGTCGATTGTGTTGGTGTAACAACGAACTCTCAACACGATACTCTGACAACGCGGGGGTTCGGGATTTCCTAAAGCGATCGATGGCCGTTAGTAAACTGTGGCAACTGCGCGACTAATGGTGACCACTCATTAGGCCATAAATTCAAAAGGGCGCTACGCCGAGATGACGCAACGCCCAACACGCAATGGCGCTTCTGCCTAGAGCTTACTGCTTAGCTCTTGCCGAATTTGACTTTTGCGTCGTTTAAACAGGCCGTTTTAGGATCACCAGCAAGTGCGTCACAACGCTGCTTGGCCGCGGCGTAAGCGGCATCAGACTTGTCTTCCACCGCATCTTTTCGGGCTTCAGCGACCTTTTTCGATGTGTCTGATTTTGCTTCAGAAGCGACCTTTGCCACTTTTGCGTCGGCCTTCGCCGCGACTTTCGCTGATTTGGCATCCTTGACGCAAACGTCCTTCGGATTCCCCGTCAGCTCGCTGCATTTCTGCTTAGCGATGTCGTAAGCAACGTCAGCTCGTTTGTCGCGCAATTTGCGATCTGCCTTGGCGCTGGGTTTGTACTTCGCGTCGAGCTCGGCGTTCGCGATTTCGAACTTGCCTTTAGCTTCCATCTTGCACAGAGATTTCGCATTTCCGGACGTCGATGAGCACGCAGTGATTGCGGCCTTGCGGTCGCCGTCAAGGGTTTGGCTTGCTGCTTTGTATTCAGTTTTAGTGAGCGCCTGAGCAGGAATTGCAATAGCCATGGCGAGAATCGCCACGGTTGGGATGAATTGAAATTTCATGAGAATGCCTTAGAAAAATAACGTAAATTGACTACAGAAAAGTAGTGGATTGGAGTGACGTACAACGGCTAAAACTGCCCATAGCTGAGTTAAGCAGTAACAGAAGGATTTTTTACATGCTGGTGGTCACCCATAGCGATGGGCTCACCGGTGATAGTGGACGCGGCCAGAGAGAGCATGCGCACCACTTTGCTGATATTCGAATCCCAATATTCCGCAGCGTCGCAATCAACGCGCAGCAGAATCAAGGTCGGATCATCTTCGCCCTTTGGAAACCAA
>JBBRGY010000285.1:0-4733 GCA_038223495.1 Burkholderiales bacterium
GACCTGCGCCTGATTGCCCATGCACAGCGAGCAGCCGGGCATTTCGAGGCGTGCGCCAGCCGTGCCGAAGGTGTTGTAGTGGCCTTCTTCCGAGAGCTGATGTGCATCCATTTTGGTCGGTGGCGCGATCCACAATTTGACCGGCAAATCGCGTTTTCCTTCGAGCAGTTTTGACGCGGCGCGGAAGTGACCGATGTTAGTCATGCAGCTGCCGATAAACACTTCTTCGATCTTCGCGCCAGCAACATCCGACAATGTTTTTGCGTCGTCTGGATCATTCGGGCAGCACACGATCGGCTCGGTGATTTCGGCGAGATCGATCTCGATGGTAGCGGCATATTCCGCATCTGCATCGCCCTTCAAAAGCTTCGGATCGGCAAGCCAGGCTTCCATGCCTTTGATTCGGCGAGCGATTGAGCGCGCGTCAGCGTAACCATCGGCGATCATCGCCTTTAGCAGCGTGATATTTGAATTCAAGTATTCGATGATCGGTGCCTGATTCAGCGCAACAGTGCAACCTGCCGCAGAGCGCTCGGCTGAGGCGTCGGCGAGTTCGAACGCTTGCTCAATCTTCAGGTCAGGCAGACCTTCGATTTCGAGAATGCGGCCAGAGAAGATGTTGACCTTGCCCTGTTTGGCGGTCGTTAGCAGGCCCGCCTTGATCGCATAAAGCGGGATTGCGTGAACGAGGTCACGTAGCGTCACGCCGGGCTGCATCGTGCCTTTAAAGCGCACCAGCACGCTCTCTGGCATGTCGAGTGGCATGACGCCCGTTGCCGCAGCGAACGCGACGAGACCGGAGCCTGCAGGGAACGAAATGCCAATCGGGAAACGCGTATGGCTATCACCACCCGTGCCAACAGTGTCGGGCAGCAGCATACGGTTCAACCAAGAGTGAATAATGCCGTCGCCGGGACGCAGCGAGATGCCGCCGCGCGTGGCCATGAAGTCTGGCAGCTCGTGATGCATTTTTACGTCGACAGGCTTTGGATAAGCCGCGGTGTGGCAGAACGATTGCATGACGAGATCGGACGAGAAGCCGAGACAGGCGAGATCTTTCAGCTCGTCGCGCGTCATTGGTCCAGTCGTATCTTGCGAGCCGACCGAAGTCATCTTCGGTTCGCAATACGTGCCAGGACGAACTCCTGATTGCTCGCCGTTGACGACGGGGAAACCACAGGCACGACCGACCATTTTTTGCGCGAGCGTGTAGCCTTTTTTGGTGTCAACCGGCGCGACAGGCAATCGGAAGAGGGTGGACGCTGGCAAGCCGAGCGCCTCACGCGCTTTTGCGGTTAAGCCACGACCAACGATCAGCGGAATACGACCGCCCGCGCGCACTTCGTCAAACAGCACGTCGCTCTTGATCTGGAATTCGGCAACCACCTTGCCGTCCTTGAGCGCTTTACCAGCGTATGGGAGCAGTTCAACCACATCACCCATGTTCATCTGCGACACGTCCAGCTCAATCGGCAGCGCGCCGGAGTCTTCCATCGTGTTGTAGAAAATCGGCGCGATCGCGGTGCCAAGGCACACGCCGCCGAAGCGTTTGTTAGGAACGAATGGAATGTCCTCGCCGGTGAACCAAAGCACGCTGTTGGTCGCGGATTTGCGCGATGAACCGGTGCCGACCACGTCGCCGACATAGGCCACGAGGTTGCCCTTGGCGCGCAAGTCGTTGATGAATTTGATCGGGCCGCGTTTGCCGTCTTCTTCCGGCGTGATGCCGTCGCGTTTGTTTTTGAGCATGGCGAGCGCATGCAGCGGAATGTCCGGGCGGCTCCATGCGTCCGGCGCGGGCGAGAGGTCGTCGGTGTTGGTTTCGCCGGTGACCTTGAACACGGAAATCGTGATCGAGTGCGGCACTTCTGGGCGGCTCGTGAACCACTCGGCATCTGCCCAGCTTTGCATCACGGATTTTGCGTTCGCATTGCCCTTGTCAGCCTTGTCTTTCACATCATGAAACTGGTCGAACATCAGGAGCGTTTTTTTCAAACCGTTCGCTGCGATGACACCAACCACGGCGTCGTCAAGCAGTTCCACCATTGGCGAAATGTTGTAGCCGCCGAGCATCGTGCCGAGCAATTCAGTGGCTTTTTCGCGCGACAGCAGTGGCGTTTTTTCAGTGCCGTGAGCCACGGCGGCGAGGTAGCTTGCCTTCACTTTGGCGGCGTTGTCCACGCCTGCTGGAACGCGATGCGCGATCAGATTAACCAGAAAATCACCTTCGCCTGCGGGCGGATTTTTGATCAGTTCGATGACCTCAGTGATCTGTTTTACGTTCAATGGCAGCGGTGGAATCCCGAGCGCAGCGCGTTCGGCGACATGTTGGCGATAGGCTTCGAGCATGATGTTCTCCTGCAATACTTAAATTAAAAAATGAGGTTATTGTTCAGTGGGAACAATGACCTTGAGTCCCTTGAAATAGTCGCGCGTAAATCCGCCGTCATAGGTGATCAATGTGCCGCACTGAATGAGCGCGTGCGCTCCGATCAAAAAATCGGCAATGATGCGGGCGCGTCCGCCGCCGTTGAGCCGGTATCGCTTCATCATTTCTCCGGCGCGAATAGCTGCTGTCTCCGTGGTCGGCAAAAAAGCGAATCCGATGTTTTGCAGTGCTTTTCGCAATGCCTCGCTATCACCTCTGGAGCACACCTCGGCGTAAGCAACGTCGGACAGTACGATGGGGCCGATCTGCGCCGCATCACTTAGGGCCGCGGCGCTTGCCTCAGCCGTTGGGCCGCTGAAGAGCACGTCGATAACTACGCTGGAATCGACGGCCGTCATTTTTTGGTCTGAGCGCTTTTGCGAGCGCTGCGCGCGCGCGGTTGTACGACGCGCAAGGGTGACTCAGCCGCGTCAGTCTTATCGGCGTTCCTGGCAGCCTGAGCACTACGATCAGGCACGCCCACAGTTACGGCAGATTTCACGCTGTCCGCAGTCACATCAGAAGGCTTATCTTTTTGGGCTAGCCACGTCGCACGTCGTCGCGCATGATCTTCGCGAACGGCGGCAGGAATGTACATGTCGTCACGCAACTCTTCCCATGGCTCAATCGGGTCGCCCGGTGCTCGCCCACGCAACTCGCGCATGATGCTGTCAACGGTTTCGCCAGGTGCGAGCTTGAAAAGGCCACGGGCGCGGGTGATCGCGTCGTCGACCTTTTTTCGAATGATTAGCTTGCCGTCCTGAACGGTAAACGTCAGCAGCATGCCTGGTGTCATGCCGAGCTGATCGCGAATCGCTTTCGGGATCACGACCTGACCGCGTTCTGCGAGCGTTGCTTCCATCATGACGTCCAAAGTATGAATTTATAGGTATGAATTATACGGTATGAATTGGCTCTTCTGCAAGCCTAGACAACTATTGGCTTTTCGCTGAAATGACCGCTGCATAGGGGCTATGGCGTAAAAATACAATAACTCGACTAGTCAACGAATGCCGTTCTAGCCCCGATGTAGACGTGATTTCTTGCAAAAGCTATAGCTGCATCAATCCGTATTCGGTACCCGCACAAAACCTTCCATCAACACCCGTGCGCTGCGGCTCATGATGGCTTTTTTCACAGCCCATGTTCCGTTTTCTTGTAGCGCTTCTGCGCCGACGCGCAGCGTGCCAGAGGGATGCCCAAAGCGCACTTCCTTGCGCGCGCCGCCACCGGCGGCAGCGTTGACCAGTGTGCCGGGGACGCATGCGGCGACCGCGATGGCAACCGACGCCGTGCCCATCATCGCGTGGTGCAGTTTGCCCATCGACATCGCGCGCACCGATAAATCAACGTCTTGCGCTGCAACGGCTTTGCCGCTCGATGCGACGTAATCTTTTGGTGGAGCAACGATGGCGACCTTCGGCGTATGCTGTCGCGTTTTCGCCTCATTGAGCGATTTGATCAGGCCCATGCGCATTGCGCCGTACGCGCGGATCGTCTCGAACATGGCGAGCGCCTTGGTGTCGCTGTTGATTGCTCCCTGCAACTCGGTGCCGGTGTAGCCGACGTCCGAAGCGTTGATGAAAACGGTGGGAATCCCCGCGTTGATCATCGTCGCTTTGAAGGTTCCGACGCCGGGGACTTCCAGATCGTCGACGAGGTTGCCGGTCGGGAACATGGCACCACCGCCTTCGCCGTCTTCCGCGGCAGGATCCATGAATTCGAGCTGCACTTCGGCGGCGGGGAAGGTCACGCCGTCCAGCTCAAAATCACCGGTTTCCTGCACTTCGCCGTTCGAGATAGGAACGTGAGCGATGATGGTTTTGCTGATGTTCGCTTGCCAGATGCGGATCGTCGCGATGCCGTTGTGGGGGATTCTCGACGCGTCGACGAGCCCATTCGAAATAGCGAACGGTCCGACGGCGGCGGAAAGATTGCCGCAGTTGCCAGACCAGTCAACGAACGGCTTGTCGATCGACACCTGGCCGAAGAGATAGTCCACATCGTGGTCCGGACGTGCGCTCTTCGAAAGAATGACCGTCTTGCTAGTGCTTGATGTTGCCGCGCCCATGCCGTCGATCTGCTTCTCGTACGGATCAGGTGAACCGATCACACGTAGCAACAGCGCGTCGCGCGTTGCACCCGGTTGTTGCGCCGCCATCGGCAAGTCGGTGAGTTTGAAGAACACACCTTTGCTGGTGCCGCCTCGCATGTAGGTGGCGGGGATTTTGATTTGCGGTGCATGACTCATCTCTATTCCTCTGTTCTGATGCGCTCCCGCCACGGGAGGCGCGCTAAGTCGAAG
>JBBRGY010000286.1:0-4723 GCA_038223495.1 Burkholderiales bacterium
CGTGGCATTAATGGCAGCAATCCGCTGTCAATCGCTATCGCTTTAGCTGCAAATGCGTCGTTCCGGTTGCTCTTCTTTTTTGCCATTTTGGCAGTTTACATAGGCCCGCTTGGAGACTGCCTGCTGGCAGCTACGTCGGCCTGCACCCGCCACACGCCTGCGGAAAGGTGCTTACAGATTATCGGTTCTTAATGAGAAGTTCATCGCTCCGATGAACCGCACCAAGACTATCCGCCGTCCGAATAATCTGGCGTACTCGGGCTGCCCAATATTCTGTCGCATTTGCTTGGTCCCAAAGGTGAGCCTTGACGACACAACAAGGCGACGCGATCGCCATCTCGACCCCTTGGATGGCGGCGGCGATCTTTAAAGCCAAAATCGACAAATACGCGAAACCCGTCCCAAAAAATGCGGGCGTCAAGCTGGATTGATTTTCAGCGCGAACAACCGATCGAAGACGCCAAATCAACAGCAACACTTTGCTATAAACGCCGCTATATAAAGGTTGGTCGTATTTTATGGTATTTGTCACACCTGATTAGCAAGGTGCCTCAGGAAGCCTTATTTTGCAGAGCGGGTGCGGGCTAGAGGCAACGGCGGCATGCAGCAGTCTGGGCAGCATCGTCTTTAGGTTTGAGCGTCGATTGAATCGATACGCGAACTCGGCCAGATAGCGATGCCCGTACTTTTTGAACGCGAAGGCGTGAAAGGTGCCTGCCAGCGCAGTCTTTAAGTTCGACAGCAGCGTATTGACCCAGTGAAACTCAGGATGCTTCGCCGCTTTCGGGCCGTGCCCGGTGATGTGCGGTTCGTGACATTGCACGAGGCTCGATAGTTGCGTGAAGCCTAGCCAGCCGTCCGATAGCACCAAACTCTCCGGGGCGATGTTGGCGGTGGCCCACGCTTGAATAGCGTGGAGGCCATGATTCTCAACCCGATCAAAGCGTACGATCTGCGGTCGTCCGCGCAGATCGGTCTCCACAGCGGCAAGAAAGGGCACCTTGTTGCCGCCTCGGCCCTGACGACCCGGCTGCTCGCCGCCGAGAAAGGCGTCATCAATCTCAATCCGCCCCGACAGCAGCGTCGCCTGCTCGCGCTCGCGCAACCACTGGTGCGTGCAGTAGCCGCATCACCTGCATGAGCTTGTGTCGTAGCAACCATGCGGTGGGGTAGCTCACCCCCACGTGGCGCATCAGCGCCAGTTCGGAGATACCGTTCTTGCTCTGCGTCATCCAGTACATGGCCAGAAACCAGGTCGTGAGCGGCAGTTTGGTGTGCTCCATGACGCTGCCCACAATCGAGGAGCTTTGATACCCACAGCCCTTGCACTGCCAGAGCCTGGGACCGTTGTGAGTGGGGCTGAACCGGGTATAGGCACAGCGATCACAGACAAAGCCATCGGGCCACCGTGCTGCAACCACGGCTGCCTCGCACTGCGCCTCGGTGCCGTAGTTGTGCAAGAACGCCGGAAACGATAAACCGGGATGAAACTGAATGCGGTTCATGGGCATGGCTGACTCCGGGTTGCTTGAAAAGCGTAACTGTACACATGTACAGTCTATATTTCAACCCTTCCTGAGCCAGCTTGCTATTCAGGAGTCGATTTATGATGAATTCCACCTGTAGCCGCGATTCACCGGCGGTTTCAAATAAAAGTTGCTTTGATGCGCTGATCGACGCTCAGTTGGCCACAGGGCGGCACGATGTGCTGTTGAAGCTGGACAGAGTCATGCAGTTTTTCGTCTAGCCGAATTAATTGCGCGGTTCCGCATGAATTTCTACTCCTCAGGCGTCGTTTCGTCGCGTGTGGTTGCGTTGTCGCGACGATGCCGCGATTTGAGCGTAATGTTCTTAGTTTTGCGCTGGGGACCACCCGCTTGATGCGAACGGGCTAATCCTTTCGCACCGCCTCGATCAGCCGTTGCGTTATCGCTGAGGGTGCGACACGGTAGGCCTGACCTATGGCGGCGCCAGTGGGTGAGACACCTCGACGGCGTCTGCGGCGTCGCCTCAATGTGCGAGCCTCTCGATCAGTGAGCCATAGAGCGCCACGGCGAAACGCTCGCAGGTGATCGCGACAGCCACCGCATAGCCCTCGGATGGCCGTCCGGCGCACCGCTGGGTTGCGGCTTCGACAATGGTGATGCCCTTCGGTGACACGGTGGCATTCGCAAGCGCACTATTTGACGCTCGTCAAGTTGTGTCCACAGCGCGATGACCGGACCGGCGAGTGAGATCTCAGCCGGGAGACTCTGTCCAGGCCAGTGGCAACTCAGGTCCGACGATGTTTCGCAAATGCTCACTTTCAGTTACTTAGACCTGAGAAATCACGATTTCCGTGGTGATTTCGGCGGTCTCGCCGAGCATCGCTGTTGCGGAGCAATATTTTTCTTTTGACAGCTTCACCGCTCGCTCAACGGCGGCAGGATCAAGACCTTTTCCTGACAGTTTGAACGTCAATTTGATCGCGGTGAACACTTTCGGGTCGGTTTCGGCACGAACAGCATCCGCGTCCACGTGCAGAGTTGTGAAATTTTGACGAGATTTCTTCAGCATGAGCACGACGTCAAATGCGGTACAGCTTGCCGCGCCAGCGAGCACTAACTCCATAGGTCGAACACCGGTGTTGCGACCACCATATTCTGGCGCGCCGTCGATAACCACAGCGTGGCCAGAGCCAGTTTCTGCCACAAATTGAACGTTGTCGACCCACTTAATTGTTGATTTCATAACAGTCATCCTCGGTTGTTAAATCGCTAGAGTTCTTTCTCTAGAGAATTATTGCCGCAGCGCACCATTTCTCGTTGACTTGTGCAGTGCAGCATGCTTAAATTCATCCATCGCCTGCTTCCTCCTCCTTAGCAGGTGATTGATGTCCCCCTTCCTCCTCCTTTGGACGGACATCTTTAACGGCAGGCCTTCGGGCTTGCCGTTTTCTTTTGTACTTTCTGCTGCTTTTCGTTCATAAAGCCGTCAGACGCAGCTATACTTGTGGGCTTACCTTGGATTTTTACAGCTATCTGTGGCGTCTCGGGCAAGAAAACTCATAACGCACTGAGCGACAGAGAGTCCGCTTTTAAGCTTTCTCTCACCGCCCTTTGCAAAACACCAAAACGAGTCAAGAGCGTAACAAGCAATGAAAACTTTTTCAGCAAAGCCGTCTGACATTACACAGGACTGGATCCTGGTAGATGGCACCGATCAGATTCTGGGGCGCCTCGCGTCACAAATCGCCTCCCGCCTTCGCGGTAAACACAAGGCGATCTTCACGCCGCATATGGACACGGGCGATTTCGTCATCGTGACCAACGTGGAAAAACTCCGCGTGACCGGCAACAAAGCCTTCCAGAAGACGTATTTCCGTCACTCTGGCTATCCAGGCGGTATCTCGGAAACTAATTTCGAGAAACTACAAGACAAATATCCTGACCGTGTGCTCAAGCACGCTGTCAAAGGCATGCTTCCAAAAGGCCCGCTCGGCTACGCCATGCTCAAGAAGCTTAAGTGCTACACCGGCGACGCGCATCCTCATGCTGCGCAACAGCCAAAAACCCTTGTTCTCACGAAATAACCCGCACCCAGGAACTATCCAAAATGATTGGTATTTTTAATTACGGTACGGGTCGTCGCAAAAGCGCTGTAGCTCGTGTGTTCATGAAAGCTGGCAAGGGCGCAATCGTCGTCAACGGCAAGCCTGTTGATGAATTTTTTGCACGCGAAACGGGCCGCATGATTGTGCGTCAACCGCTTCAAATCACGAACAATCTCGAAAGCTTCGACATCATGGTCAGCGTTGCTGGCGGTGGTGAGTCCGGCCAAGCTGGCGCAGTTCGTCATGGCATCACACGCGCATTGATTGAATACGATGTAGCGTACAAGCCAGACCTCAAGAAAGCTGGCCTCGTCACTCGCGACGCACGCGAAGTTGAACGTAAGAAAGTCGGTCTGCGCAAGGCGCGCCGTCGTAAGCAGTTCTCGAAGCGTTAATTTACGGGCACCTCATGGTGCCAACGCGAGTTTCAGTACCGCGTTTCGAGACAAAGGCTGCGAGCGACCCTCGCGGCCTTTGTGCTTTATAAGTGTCCCATCTTGTTGCTATCCTGAGACAAGAACTAACCGAGGAACCGTGCTTTGAGCGCAGAAAAATCAGTCAAAGTTGGCATCGTAGGCGGCACCGGTTACACGGGCGTCGAGCTGCTGCGCATGCTCACGCTTCACCCAAGCGCGAAGGTCACGATGATCACGTCGCGCAAAGAAGCGGGGATGCGACTTGACGCGATGTTCCCGAGCCTGCGTGGCCGCTGTGATCTCGTTTTCAGTGATACGGCGACGGCTGATCTTACTCAATGTGACGTCGTCTTTTACGCAACGCCGCATGGCGTGGCGATGGCTGATGCGCCAAAGCTCACAGCGGCTGGCGTGAAAATTATTGACCTTGCTGCCGACTTCCGCTTCAAGGATTTAGCAGTGTTCGAGCAGTGGTACAAGCTGCCGCACACGTGCCCGGATCTTGCGGCCAAAGCTGCTTACGGCCTCGTTGAACTGAATCGCGACGCGATCAAATCCGCGCAAATCGTGGGCAATCCAGGTTGCTACCCAACGACGATGCAGCTGGGCTTTTACCCGTTACTCAAGGCGGGTGTTGTCGACGCTGGCCATCTGATTGCCGATTGCGCTTCCGGCGTTTCTGGAGCGGGTAAAAAAGCCGAAGTCGATTACCTGT
>JBBRGY010000287.1:0-4722 GCA_038223495.1 Burkholderiales bacterium
CGGCACCGTGATCTCCGACGAAGTCGGATTGAAGCTCGAAGGCGTGACGCTGGCTGACTTGGGCTCTGCCAAGAAGATCGAAGTGGGCAAAGAGAACACCACGATCATCGACGGCGCAGGTAACGAAGACTCAATCAAAGGTCGCGTTGCGCAAATCCGCAAACAGATCGAAGAAGCAACCAGCGACTACGACAAAGAGAAGCTGCAAGAGCGCGTGGCCAAACTGGCCGGCGGTGTTGCGCTGATCAAAGTCGGCGCTGCAACCGAAGTCGAAATGAAAGAGAAAAAAGCCCGCGTTGAAGACGCACTGCACGCAACCCGCGCAGCCGTTGAAGAAGGCGTTGTGGCTGGCGGCGGCGTAGCGCTTCTGCGTGCTCGTCAAGCCTGTGGCGCCATCAAAGGTGACAACGCTGATCAAGACGCAGGCATCAAGCTCGTCCTGAAAGCCGTTGAATCGCCACTGCGCGAAATCGTATACAACGCAGGCGGTGAGCCAAGCGTTGTGGTGAACGCAGTTCTGGCCGGCAAAGGTAACTACGGATTCAATGCAGCCAACGACACCTATGGCGACATGCTCGAACTCGGGATCCTTGACCCAACCAAAGTCACGCGCCTCGCACTGCAAAACGCAGCGTCGGTCGCCAGCTTGATCCTCACCACTGAGGCCATGATCGCTGAAGCGCCGAAAGACGAATCAGCTGGTGGCGGCATGGGTGGTGGCGGCGGTATGGGTGGCATGGGCGGCATGGGCGACATGGGCATGTAACGAGCTTCGTCTCGACGCGCTGGGCGTCGTTGCTCGCGACCTCGTGTACACAAAACGTACACGTCGGTCGCAAGCGCCTATCCCAGCACGCCGATACTCGCTCGTTGGTTTGTTCCAGCGACCTGTTCGTAAAAAAAGGCACCTTCGGGTGCCTTTTTTATTGGGTCGTTTGTTTTTTGCTAGACGCCGCGTCCTTTGAGGATACCGCGTTCGTCCGCGATTACTACTTCGACCCTGCGGTTCATCGCGCGCCCTTCAGAGTTGGCGTTATCACCGACTGGGTAGGCTTTGCCGTACCCTTTCGTGATGATGCGTGTTGGGTCAATGCCGCGTTGCACCAAGCCATCGCGAATCGATTCGGCGCGTCGCTCTGATAGCTCATTGTTATAGGCGTCGCCGCCCACGCCGTCGGTGTAGCCTTCGATGAGCAATTTGCGCTGCGAAAACTGCTTCAGGAAGGACGCAAGCTTGTCGAGCCTTGGACCAGCCTGAGCTGTTAATTCGGCCTTGTTAAACGCGAACAAAACGTCACCTAACGTCACGAGCAAGCCACGTTCGGTTTGCTTCGCTTCGATGTCTCGCAACTGTTCTTCCAGTTGACGCACACGCTCTTGCGCTGTGTTGGCTGCTGTAGATGCCTGATCCGCTCGTGCTCGCTCTGCGGCAGCGGCTTCTTGCGCTGCTACCGACTGTGCACGGTCTGCTGCTGCCATGCGACCGGCAGCAAGCGCATCTTGTTGCGCCGTCGCTGCTTGCGCCTGAGCTTCCCTGGCCTGCATTTGCGCGGATGCCGCTTGGCCGCGTGCATTTTGCGCCGCGAGTCTTGCCTGCTCAGCTTCTCTCGTGCGTGCTTCAAGCCGCAGCTTGTCGCTCGCACTGTTGGCGTCCTTCACGTCCTCGTCGACTTGGCGCGAACGAGCCAGGTAGCGCGCTATTTCGGCGCGTTGTGTGGCGAGATAAGCAAGGTGGTTTGCCTCTGCTTCGTCGTGATCGTTTTTCCACGAGGCGTCGGCTCTGTCGATGCTGTCGCGGGCCACTTTGATTTCGAGTGGCGCGCGACGGTTAACTTCCGGAATAGCTGCCGTTTGGGTGACTACGGCACGCGCGTTTTCAATGGCGGGGTTAGGGGCGGTGCTCGCGCATGCGGAAATTGCGCCCGCGACGAGTAACGCCATTGCGACGCTGGTTAAACGTTGGTTTGTTGGAATGGAGACGTGAAAATTCATGATTAGGCTTTCGCTTTGTTGAACGTGGGCGCTGCGCGGCAACGATCCGCGTTCAGTGAGTTTGATGAGTTCGGTTAGCGCGGCGCTCGACGGTTAATTTCTTCCTGCAACGCACGTATGCTTTCTTGAACTTCTTTCAACGCACGTTCGCCACGCGCTGAACTTGCACGAGACTCTGCGACACGGGCGTCAACCTCTGCCTGTTCGGCCATACGGCGAGCCAGGACGTAGTCTTTCTCAGTCATCGCTCGCTGCGCGCGATCCAATTTTTCTCGGGCTTTTTGCAGTTCGACTGGGGCGGCTTCAACCGCGTTGGGCGATGAAGAGGCGCGATCAACGGCCGATTTGGTCACAGCCATTTGCTCCACAGGCGGCGGCAAGGTGGAGCAAGCAGATAACGTAAACGTCAAAAGCAACGGAAGGTATCCCCAATGCCTGATGGACTTATTCAAGACGTATGTTTTTAACTTTTTGTTCATTGGGGATACTCCTGAAAATCAAGCCTGCAACGGTAGGTGCAGCGAGTTTTTTCATTGATGGTGGTGAAAAATAATTGCGGACTTGACGCCGTGATTGATGACCACTACATCACGTAAATGCGCCAGTTACACATATTTCTTATGGTATTGAATTAAACGTCCATGTCGATCGGGCTAAACCGATGAATGCTGTAGGAGGTCGCTTACAACCGTACGCTAGCTAAATCCGGCGTCACCGAACGTGCATCTGATTGTGATGTGACGCTGAGCAATAACGTTGCCGCGCGGTTGAAGCAGCACCGACTCATGGAATGGCTTGTCGGGTGATCGAAGCATTGGTGCTGTCAAGTCCTTACAACGCAAGCCCAACACTGAGCGGCTTGACGAGCGGGCAGGCTTAGCGGGTCGTCTTCCGATGGGCGACACGCATACTAAAACTCTCAGTTTGCACATCAGCTTCGCGCCGCTACACTCTGCGCTATGACGACAGCGAAGGCGACAAAAGGACAACAGCATATTGACGCTGAACTGGCGTTTATACGTGCTGCGCCGCAGGTTCAAAGCGTGGTTTCGCTAGAGCGCGGTGAAGCATTGCTTGCCGAGCATTCCGAGCAGTTGTCTGCGGACGAAATGCTGGTTGTGTTGCGTGCATGCGCGTCCGGTTGTCAGGCGGCGGGACGCTGGCTGGACGGGTTGCAATTTGCGCAGCGCGGGCTCGAGGTTTGTCGTCGCAACCACAAATCTGTGGATCGAATTCCGTTTCTGGCCATCGACGGCAACATCCACTCTTTTTTGCACAATTACCACCTCGCAGTTCGTTCGTTACGTGAGGCGATCCACGTGGCTGAGCATGAGCACTGCGATATTGATGTTGCGAAATTGACGTCGGGTCTGGGCGCGGTGTATTCACGATTGGGCGAAAACGACATTGCTTTGTCGTTGTTTGAGCGCTCCGAAGCGCTGTCTAGGGAACTAGAGCTTGCATCGAACCATGCAGCGGCGATGAACAACATTGCGCGCGAATACCTACTCGCCGGTGCTCTGGACGAAGCGCAGAACAAAATTGACGGCGCGATCAATTGCCTTAGCGATCAGGCAGTCCGCGTTTGGTTGCCCTACCTTTTGCATACGCGGGCCGAAATTGCAATCGCTAGAGGAGATACGGACGCTGCTCTGGTTGATTTGCACGCGGCTGTACCGCTCTTAAAGAAGCCACCGAACACGCCGGTCTTATTGCTTGTTTTGTCTGATATCGCGGAGCTTTTGGCAAATCGCGGCGACGTTGCTGAGGCTCGGGACACGTTGACCGAAGCGAGCCAGCTGTCGCACAACGAATCGTTGCATGACCTGCGTGCCAATGTGTCGCTCGCCCGTGCGCGATTGGCGCAGCAGGAAGGCGATGCCACGACTGCGCTGGTAGCCATCGATGAGTTTCTTGTTGCTCAGGCGGATGCCAAGAAGGTTGAGATCGACGGACAGCGTATCGCGACTCGGTTTGTCGAAGAAGTGGAGCGCACCGAAGCGCGGGGTCGCCGTGAAACCGAGGCCGTTAGCGCGCTTACTCTTCGTTTGCTGGAATCACAGGCTGATGCCGAAAAAATTGCGAAGCTGGCAGCGCGCGACTCACTGACTGGCGTCCTCAATCGTCATGCGTTTGAGGCCGCCGTTATGCGCGTCGCAGCAGGCGTGCAGCAGCCGGTGACGCTTGTGATGCTCGACGTAGATGATTTCAAGGCCGTCAACGAACAATTTGGTCACGTGGCGGGCGATGCTGTGCTCTCGATGCTGGTGGATCGCATGCGACAAAGTTTGCGTTCGAACGATTTGCTGGGTCGCTACGGTGGCGACGAATTTTTGGTGCTCTGTCCTGGCGTCGGCCCGCGCATTGCGCTCGCCATTGTTAATCGCATGTTGCTAAAAATATCCAAAGAACCGATGCGATATGAAGGCCGTGATATTCCCATCACTGTCAGCCTCGGCGCTGCTTGCGCGCAAACCAAGGCGCTGCCAGCTTTCAGCTATATGGTCAAACGCGTGGACGCGGCGCTGCGTCGCGCCAAATTAGCCGGAAAAAACCGTGCGATTATTGTTCGCGTGAACGTGTAGCCGAAAGTGTAGGCTTAGGGCGCTGCTCATTTCCCTGGTTGCTTTCGTTGCATGACTGACACGCTTATATCGCCTACAAACGCTATTATTTCACGACCGTTGGTCGTAGATCTCGATGGAACCTTGTGTCGGACCGACACGCTAT
>JBBRGY010000288.1:0-4721 GCA_038223495.1 Burkholderiales bacterium
CTGCGCTCGTGCATGAAGGATTTATGCGCATGGCCGAGCGCGAGGGACTGCAGGGGCAAACACGGTTGCAATTTTTTGCCTATATCGGCAAAGTGTTGCGCTCTGTCGTGATCGATTATGTGCGTGAGCGCGACGCCGAAAAACGCGGTGGCGGCTTTACCCTGATGACGATGTCGGCGGCCGATGCGACGCCCGCGCCGTGGATGGAAGTGACCGATATGGTGGCGCTCGATCAGGCGCTTGATCAGTTGCAAAAGCTTGATCTGCGGCTGTATCAGGTAATTGAGTTGCATGTCTTTTCCGGAATGTCGCTGCAGGAAGTGGCAGACGAGTTGAGCGTGACGCTGCGCACCGTTAATCGTGATTTGCTCAAAGCGCGCGCTCTCTTGGCGAACGCGCTGGGTACGCCTGAGCCTGAGCACGAACCTAACTCCGTAAATTGACGGCGGCATTGCGTCGGGCGAGTCTCCGAAGGTGCTGATTTGAAATGAGCAACCCTCTCAATCTGACCACGCTGTCGCAACAAACTTGGCAGCGTGTTTCCGATTTATTCGATGAAGTGATTGAGTTGCCCGAAGGTGATCGCATCACCTTCATCCGAAACCTCTGGGCCACCGAGCCCCGTATAGCGAGCGAACTGGCGGCTTTACTCGTCGCCGCAGCAAAAGTCGACAAAGCGCCGAAGCTCGCCCAAGGGCCGTTTGACTCAATGTTGAGCGACGCACTGGCCAAACAAAGTACAGCGAACGCGGCCTATCGATCCGGTCAGAAATTCGGCGCATGGACGCTCGAAGAATGCATCGGTCAGGGCGGCATGGGCGAGGTCTGGCGGGAGAAGCGCAGCGACGGGCTGTACAAGGCTTCAGCCGCGATAAAGATTGTGCGCAGCGATCTCTCGAACGAAAAACTGAGCGCCCGATTCCGCCGTGAGCGCGTCGTGCTAGCGCGCCTTAATCACCCCAATATTGCGCGATTGCTCGACGCGGGTATCGAGGAGAACCAGGCCTTCATCGTGCTGGAACTGGTCAAGGGCATGCATATGCTCGACTACGTGACGCAGCACAGCAAAACCCTCGTGGATCGGGTGAGTTTGATCCGCGACATCGCACTTGCCGTTGAACATGCGCATAGCCAGCTCGTACTGCATCGCGACCTGAAACCCTCAAACGTACTGGTCACGGCCGACGGTCAAATTAAGCTCCTCGATTTCGGAATCGCGGGCGTCCTCGACAGCAGCAACGAAGAGCCGATGACGAAGCTCACGCAGCTCACCGGGCGTGGCCTCACGCTCGAATACGCCTCGCCCGAGCAAATCACCGGCGAACCCACGATGGCCGCGAGCGACGTGTATTCGCTCGGCGTGTTGCTGTTTCACCTGTGCACGGGCAACCGCCCCTTCGCGGGCAGCAGCACCCGCGCGGCACTCGAATACGCGATGGTCAACTCCGATCCGCCGCGTCCATCGGACAGCATTGCCACAAAAAATGCCGACCCGAATAATCCAGCGCTCGCCGATCAAATCAATCCGCCAGTGGACGCGTATCGACTGCGTGGTGACCTCGACGCGATCATCAGCCGCGCGATGCGTCTGGTCCCCGCCGAGCGCTACCCAACCGCCGCTGCGCTCGCCGCCGATCTTGATGCATGGATGTCGCAGCGGCCCACATCCCTGCACGCCGGGGACCGCACGTATGCATCGTGTCTGTGGTTCAAACGGCACTGGAAAATCGTCAGTGCGATTGCCGCGTCGGTCGTGCTGGTCGTCGCCGCGCTGGGCGTGAGTTTGTGGCAGCGCAGCGTCGCCCTCAGCACGGCAGACGCAACCGCTCGCCACCTCGACGGCGTGATGGCGCAATTGCCCGCGCTGGCGGTCGTTGACGCAGAAGCGACCGTCGAAGCGAAGCGGCAATACGCGGAGCTGCTGCTGCGACTAAATCGCCCCAAGGATGCGTTGACGGTGCTGGACGATCTTGCGCCCGTGGTCATTTCCAGGTACGGCAAGAGCAGTCCGCTTTATGGAAAACAGCTGATGAGCCGCAGCGCGGTGCTTTCAGCGCTGGGTCGTACCGATGAAGCCAACGCCGTGCAACGCGAAGCGGAGATGCTTGTTAAAGGCAAGTGAACGCCTTTGCCGATTCCAGCTTTTCGCTGAAACGACGTTTGATCAGGGGCTGGCATTGAGAAAGACCGGAAGTCGACAATCTCACTTTTGACCGTTTAGCCCCGACGTAATCGTCATTTCACAAAAAAGTCATATAAATTTTTCTGTTTGATGAGCACCCGTTACACAATGCCGTGTGATGCGCCCTGATTCCACCTCACCTCTGCCGCTTCCGCTGACGCCCACCGTCCTCGTGCAACGGGCTGCCGACGGCGATTCTGGCGCGATGCGAGCGTTGTTCACGGAGCTGTATCCCGACATCAAACGCCTGGCCCGCTCCCGGCTCGCTAACGCGGGAGGCGTCACCGGTCTCAACGCCACCGCGCTGGTGCATGAAGGCTTCATGCGCATGGCGGAGCGCGAAGGCTTGCAAGGCTCAACGCGGTTGCAGTTTTTCGCTTACGTTGGCAAGGTGCTGCGCTCCATCGTGATCGATTTCATCCGTGAGCGCGACGCCGGTAAACGCGGTGGTGGGGTGACGTTGCTCACGCTGTCCAACGCGGACGCCTCGCCTGCCGCGTGGATGGAAAACGCCGACCTGATCGATCTGGATCGCGCGCTGGAACAGCTCAAATCATTTGACGAGCGGCTCTATCAAATCGTTGAGATGCATGCGTTTTCCGGGCTTTCCTGTGCCGAGATCGGCGTTGAACTGGGCGTTACCGAGCGCACCATCAACCGCGACGTCGCGAAGGCGCGCGCGCTGTTGTCTCAGGCGCTCGGTACCGCGCCGGTTTGAGGCCCAAGTTTTTGCCAATAAGTCGGCAAATCTCGCGCTTTCCGTCTATAACCCGATGAACACCCCCTTCAACATCCGCAGCGAATCCTGGCCACGCGTATCGGCGCTGCTGGATCGTGCCTTTGACATGAGCGTCGCAGAGCGCGCTCAATTCCTCGTCTCGGTGATGGCCGAAGACGCCGAACTGGGCGCGGAACTCGCGCGGATGCTGCCCTCGATTGCCGCGACGCAAATGAGCCACGGCGCCTCCGATTCGACCCCCTTTACGTCCTTGTTGAGCCAAGCTTTGGCACTCACCTCGCAACCCAAAAACCCAAACGCTGCTGGCGCTCGATTTGGTGCCTGGACCCTCGTCGAAAAAATAGGCGAAGGCGGCATGGGCGAGGTCTGGCGCGCAGTGCGCAGCGATGGGTTGTTTGAAGGCAAAGCCGCGATCAAACTATTACGCAGCGACTTACCCGCCGACAAACTCGCAGCTCGTTTCGCCCGCGAGCGCGCTGTGCTGGCGCGACTCAATCACCCGAACATCGCGCGCTTGCTGGATGCGGGCATCGCTAACGATCAGGCCTACATCGTGCTTGAGCTAGTGGAAGGCAAGCCGTTGCTTCCATTCGTCGCCGCTCACGCACCCACGCTCGCCAGCCGCGTCCGTCTGATTCGCGACATCGCGCGCGCTGTCGAACATGCGCACAGCCATCTCGTGCTGCATCGTGACCTGAAACCTTCGAATGTTTTGGTGACTATTGATGGCACCGTGAAACTGCTCGACTTCGGCATCGCTGCCGCTCTCGATGAAGCAACCGTCGCCGACACCACAGCCAATCTCACGCAGTTAACCGGGCGCGGGCTCACACTCGAATACGCCGCGCCCGAGCAAATCCTCGGCGAGCCGACGGTGACGGCGAGCGACGTCTATTCGCTCGGTGCGATGCTGTTTCATCTCGTCACCGGACAGCGCCCATTTGCAACCAAGCCAAATCGTGCCGCGCTGGAATTTGCGGCGGTGCATGACGAAGCGCCCCGCGCTTCAGCTTCCATCATCAAACCCAACAGCGCGACATCCAAGGCTGACGAAATCGCAGCGACGTCAGATGTCAAAGCGCTCCACGGTGACCTCGACGCGATCATCGCTAAAACCTTACGCAAATCACCGTCCGAGCGCTACTCGACCGCCACTGCTTTCGCGAACGATCTCGACGCCTGGCTGGCAAAAGCACCCATCTCCATTCGCGCAGAGGACCGCAGCTATCGTACGCGGCTATGGGTGCGGCGCAACTGGCTGTTGGCCACGCTGGGTGGGGTGGCAGTCACCGCCATCACCATTGGCTTAGGCGTGAGCCTTTGGCAGCGAAACATCGCCATCGCCGAAGCGGCGCACGCGCAGGACGAAGCCGCACGGGCTAACAAGGTGGCCGACTACCTCGGCGAGCTCATTCAAAGCGCCAACCCCGACAAACACGGTGGAACATGGCCCAGCGTGCTCACCTTGCTCGAAAAATCCGAGAAAGACGTCGACCAGCAATTCAAAGACGATCCGAAGACGCTCGCCACCCTGCTCAGGCGACTCGTCGACGCCAATATGGCACTCCATCGCAACACGGTAGCGCTTGCCCAAATGGAGACACTCATCAAACTGCTGAAAGCTGACGCCAGCACCGATCCCGCTTATCTGCTGGACGCGCAGCGGTTGCAGGGCGATATGTTGATACGTTTGCGGCGTGGACCTGAGGCGCTCGTCGTGTCCGACGAAATACTCCCTGCGGTGAAAAAGCAGTTCGGTCCATCAAGCCAGCAGTACGCAGAATTTTTGGTCAGTCGCCA
>JBBRGY010000289.1:0-4719 GCA_038223495.1 Burkholderiales bacterium
CACCAATACCGTTGGTTTTGGCAACACCGGTTGCGTGAACAGGTCAAAACCAAAGTTGCCGATGTAAGCGCGACCCTTCGCATCGACCACCATGTCGTTGCAGTGAAAATCTGCGAGCTGACTCAAGTCGGCAACTTCAACCAGCCCAGTCGGATCGAGCCGCATCAGCTTGCGGTCGAGCATTGAGACGACGAGTAAGCGACCATCCGGTAACCAGCCCAAACCCGACGGTTGCTTCGGCACTTCAACGACCACGTGGGTGCGACCTTCACGATCTACGCGAATGACCTGATGCGTGAAAAAATCAGAGAACCAGAGCTCGCCGTTGTGCCAGCGAGGTGCTTCAGCGAAAGCAAGGTTTTCGATCAAACAAGGGTAGTCGGACATAGATTTCTACTCGTTTAATTTCGAATTGTTCAAGCGTTCTGGAATGTCCGCCCAACGCGCGAAAAACTACTTCGCCGCCAACCCCAACCGCTCAATCAGCACTTTATCTTTCGCGTAGGTCTCTTTGGCCCACTTCGCATAATCCTCGCCGCTGCGATACCAGATATCCTGATTCAACTGGTCGAGCACTTCCAGATGCTTCGGATCATCCATCGCCTTCTTGAAAGCATCATGCAGCGTCTTCATAACCGCCGGATCCATGCCTTTCGGGCCGACCAGACCATACGGCGAATTGCCAACGACGTTCAGGCCCAGATCCTTTGCAGTCGGCACATTGGGCCAGCGCTTCGTGCGCTTATCGCCAAACGTCGCCAAGAGACGCATCTGTCCACCGTCCACATACTTGTCCCAACCGCTGGCGTCACTGCCCGCCATCACATGCCCGCCGAGCAACGCCGTCATCAAGTCGGCATTGCCCTTGAATGGGACGTGATTGAACTTTACTTTGGCAACATCACCTATCTCTTCCAGCAGCAAGTGCGGCGAAGTGCCGGTTCCGGTCGAACCGTAGTCGATCTTGCCGGGCTCCTTGCGCGCCGCCTCGACGTATTCAGCGAACGATTTGTAGGGTGAATCGTTCCTCACGACAAAGCCAAACGTGTAGCCCGAAACACCGATGATGAAACTGAAATCAGTGAGCGGATTCCACAATGTTTTCTGCATGTGCGGAATACGCAGCATACCCATAGGAAACTGCGCAATGGTGTAGCCGTCCGGCTTCGCGGCGAGCGCCATATTGCCTGGGCCGATCGTGCCACCTCCACCCGGCTGGTTCTGCACGATGACCGTTTGTCCGAGGTGCTTTCCGGCAATTTCTGCAAGCGTACGCAGATGGCGATCCGTCGAACCGCCCGCGGGCCACGGCACGATCAGCGTGATCGGTTTACTCGGGTAGGCTTGCGCGAAGGCTATAGCGGTGCCGAGCAGAAGCGGCGAGCTAACTGCGAGCGCAGTTAACGCTAGCGCGGCTCTACGTCGCTGTGAAGATTTTGTGCTTGAGGATGGGTGATGCATGTTAGTTTTCTCCTTGGAATGGCGCGATTATCCGCTGCAATTTGCGCGGTGTGTTCAGGGACAATACTGATACGCGGTGACTCTGAGAAAGCGGACTCCTGATCAGCAAGCCGCCGATGGCATGTCCTGGCGTTGCGATGGAGTCAATCGATTGCCTGATGTCGACACATTGAACGCCGACCACGGCGTCGAGCTATCCGAAATCAGTCTAACGCTGAATCGTCTGCGCCAACGCCCAAGCCTGTTCCGCGAGCGGTCGCGTACGACGTCCTGCTTCCATCGCGCGAGCGCTTGAGGCATTACCTTGCAGCGCACGTGCGGTGATACCTTGCAGAATGCCGACGAGGCGGAACATGTTGAACACAAGATAGTAGTTCCAGTCGGCCGCGCTCACGCTACTCGCGATGAAACTACCGCTGTCGGCGGTGCCCCGCCCCGTGAGTTGCAAATAACTTTGCAAGTATTCGGACTCGGTCGGAATGCCAAGCGCAGCAATGTCCACGCCCGCCAAACCGCGCACGCCGTTCCCTGGCTTCATGTGCCACACCATGCAGTGATATGCAAAGTCCACGAGCGGATGACCGATTGTGGACAGTTCCCAGTCGAGCACCGCCACAATTTGTGGTTCGGTCGGATGAAAAATCACGTTGTCTATTCGGAAGTCGCCGTGAACGATGCGCGTTTCATCGCCCGCCGGAATGTGTTTCGGCAGCCAGTCAATGAGTTGATTCGTGGCGTCGATAGTCTCGGTCTCCGCCGCGCGATATTGCTTGGTCCAACGTGCGACCTGTCGCTCGATGTAGTTGCCCGGTTTGCCGTATTCACCTAAGCCCACTGCAAGGGGATCAACTCTGTGCAGTTCAGAGATGACACGATTCATCTCGCTGTAGTGCGCCCCGCGTTCGGCGTTCGTCATGCCCGGTAACGCCGGATCCCACAAGATGCGGCCGTCGACACAATCCATGATGTAGAACATGCTGCCGATGACGCTCACGTCTTCGCACAAGGCGTACGCACGGGCGACCGGAACGTTGGTTTTGGCGAGCGCACTAATGACGCGAAACTCACGATCCACTGCATGCGCGGACGGCAGCAACACGCCCGGTGGCTTGCGACGCAACACGTAGTTTTTACCGCCCGCCGTCAGCCTGAACGTGGGGTTAGATTGCCCGCCCTTAAACTGCTCGACGGCTAGCTCGCCAGAGTAGCCGTCGACGTGTTTGCGCATGTATTCGGCCAGTCGCGCGATGTCAAACGCATGTTCGGCAGCGACCGGGCGGGTGCCGGAGAAATTATCGGTATCACTCATCAATGAAGCATACCCAACTGCCCGATTTCCGCTTAGTCAAATTAAATCGTCACACCGCCATCGACAACGACACTTTGTCCAGTAACGAACGAGCCTGCTTGTGACGCCAGAAAAATAGCGGCACCTGCGACCTCGTCCGGCTCACCGATGCGGCGTAGCGGCGTGGTTGCGGTACGCAGCTTGAGCGTTTCTGCGTCTTCCCACAGCGCTTTGGCAAAATCGGTTTTGATCAATCCAGGCGCGATACAGTTGACGCGAACATTGTGCGGGCCATATTCGACGGCCAGATTGCGTGCGAGCTGAAAATCGGCTGCTTTGGAGATGTTGTACGCGCCGATCACGGACGACCCACGAAGCCCACCAATCGACGACACGATGATGATTGCGCCATCCTTTCGTTCGATCATTTGCGGCGCCACGAAACCAATTAACCAATGATTCGCGATCACATTGTTTTCAAGGATTTTTCGGAACTGATCGTCGGCAATTCCAGCGAGCGGGCCGTAATACGGGTTGCTCGCGGCGTTGCATACCAAGACGTCGATTCTTCCAAAATTAGCGTTGGTCTCGGCGACCAGATTCTGAAGATCGTCCTTCGAGGAAATGTTCGCAGGGATAGAAATCGCTCGCCCTGCGCCAAACCTGTCGTTGATCGAAGCAGCAACGTCGGCGCATGGCTCAGCCTTGCGCGACGATATCACCACTCTGGCACCTGCCTCTGCCATGCGCTCTGCTATGGCCTTACCAATACCTTTGGACGAACCCGTGATGACGGCGACCTTGCCTGTGAGATCGAAAAGTGACATAGTGATATTCCTTTTGGGTCGAGCGTCGTGCGGTGACCGAAAGCCTACAAGTAACACTGCTGCAATCAGTTACGCACGAACCCCTGTTTTCTAATCATTGGATACGAGTTTACAAATAATTTGGCTGCGAGCGTTCGCGCTGTTTCCGTTTGAATCAAATGCCAAACACGGAAGCGCGTTGGCGAATAGGCTCTAATCGTGATCTTTAGAACCCAACGTGAAAGCGCGAACGATGAGTATTCGATTTGAAGGCAAGGTGGCTATTGTGACGGGCGGGGGGGGTGGGCTGGGACGTTCACACGCTCTGGCGCTAGCGGCGAGAGGCTGCAAAGTGGTCGTTAACGACTTCGGCCGCGCCGCGCCTGATGCCTCGGGCAAAACGCTCAGCGCAGCGGATGCAGTGGTCGCAGAAATTCATGCTGCGGGCGGCACGGCGCTTGCCAATCACGCTTCGGTCACCGACGAGGCCGCAGTTGCCAGCATGGTGAAAGCCGCCATGGATGTTTGGGGTCGCATAGACATACTCGTGAACAACGCGGGCATCCTGCGCGACAAGAGTTTTGGCAAGATGGAGATGAGCGACTTTCGCCTAGTGGTCGACGTTCATCTGATGGGCGCAGCGATCTGCACCAAGGCTGTGTGGGACATCATGCGCGCGCAGAAATATGGGCGCATCGTGATGACGACTTCATCGTCCGGTTTGTACGGCAACTTTGGGCAAGCGAATTACGGTGCAGCGAAGATGGCGCTCGTGGGTCTCATGCAGACGCTCGGGATCGAAGGTGCAAAGGACAACATCCATGTCAACTGCCTCGCACCGACTGCTGCCACACGTATGACGGAAGGCCTGATGCCGGAGGAAGTGCTGGCGAAGCTAATGCCGGAATCAGTGACGCCAGGATTGCTCTACCTCGTCTCCGATACAGCGCCGACACGTGCAATTTTGTGCGCGGGTGCGGGTACGTTCGAACGCGCTTACATCACGATGACCAAAGGTGTTTACGTGGGCGATGGCGCGGACGCGGCAAACGGAGTTGCGGCTAAATTCGCAGCAATTTCGGATCGCACTGAAGACATGGTTCCCGAGAACGGCGGCGCGCAGGGGCGCAATGAAGTGGCCAAGGCGATGGCGGCTACTATTTA
>JBBRGY010000290.1:0-4718 GCA_038223495.1 Burkholderiales bacterium
GCTATTCGGAAACACGCATGCTGGCGGCGATTGATCTGAACCACGATGGTCGCGCTGATCTCGTCACTGCAGGCCCTGGCACCGGAACCATCGCTGTTTTCAAAACGGTGGGAGCGGGGGCGCCCACACAAGTTCTGCCGAAGGGCGCACCACAGAGCACGGTGTTCAACACCGCGTTCGGGCAACCGCTGTCCGTCCAGTTATTCGACGGCAGCAACGTGCCCGTACCCAACGTTCAGGTGAGTTTTTCTCAAGTGACTCCGGGTGCTGTGGCCAATGCGACGGTCGGTTTTGGAATGACCAATGCGCAGGGCATCGTGAGCTACATCCCTGTCGCCAATGGCGGTTTGGGTTGTTATCAAATGAAGGCGACCATCACGGGTTTAAACGTTGTACCGACATTTGACTTGTGCAATACCGGCGCGAATGATTTGACGGTAACGCCATCCAGCGACAATCAAAGCACGCTGGTTAACACGGCATTTCCGACGCAGCTGCAAGTGAAATTGACCGACTCGGCCAACAATCCAAAAGTAGGCGTGACCGTGAGTTTTGGTGGCCCGAGTTCCGCACTGCGTGCGACGCTGTCGGCGCCTACGGCGGTCACGAACGCGAGCGGATTTGCCGCCGTCAACGCAACAGCCACTGGCGTTTCTGGCGCGTACACCGTGAGCGTAACCGCCCCCGGCGCAACGGCCACATCTATCAAGCTCTCCAACTCCGCGCCTCCGGGCTCGGCGGCATCAATTGCGTTCGCGGTATCGACCCCGCAATACGCATACGTCACGCAACCGTTTTCAGCGCCCATCACGGCGCATGTGCAGGATTCTTTCGCCAATCCTGTTCAGGGTGCAACAGTGGTTTTCGTCATCACACCTGATGCTGCGACCGGCGCGGCGGCAAGCTTCTCCACATTAACCGCCGTGACCAACGCGATGGGTGATGCGCAGGTGAACGCGACAGCGAACGGTTTCATAGGCACTTACTCGGTCAAAGCCAGCGTTCAAGGCAGTGCTCTGGTTAGCCCAAAAAACTTTGTTCTTAAAAACATCGCCGACTTGCCCAAGTTCATGACGCTCACCAGTGGCACAGCCCAAAGCACGCAGGTCAACACGACGTTCGCACAAAAACTACGCGTAAAAGTCACTGGCTTTGATGGTGCGGCGTTACCACAAGTGCGGGTGTACTTCCTCGCCACGACCGGTGCCACATTGTCAGCGGTTAGCGCATTGGCCGACAGCAATGGCTTTGCCGAAGTCACAGCAACGGCGGACGCCACGGTCGGCCCGTATCAGGTGATTGCCGTTGTGTATGACACAGTAATTGAGCAGCCGATTACGCAGACGTTCAACCTGACAAACCTGGCCGCAGCCACGCTCTCGGTTGCAAGTGCGAGCATTGCCGAGGGTAACGCGGGTACGACGGTGCTCAATTTCCCGGTCACACTTACGGCGGCTTCACCTGTTGACGTGGTGATTACTTATTCCACCACCGACGGCACTGCAACGACGGCAAACAACGACTACGTTGCCGTTACAAACGGCACCGTCACCATTCCCGCAGGGCAACTCACTGGCAATCTGCCAGTAACAATCAATGGCGATACGACGGTTGAGCCGGACGAAACGTTCACCGTCGCGATCAGCAATGCGACCAACGCTGTTCTCGGTGCCGCTACTGCCACAGGCACGATCATGAACGACGACGCCGCGCCAGCACTACCCGTAGTGAGTGTTAGCAATGCCAGCATCGTTGAAGGCAACGTCGGCACCAGCGTTTTGAATTTCCCGATCTCACTATCGGTCGCGGCACCGGTAGGCGGCGTTACCGTGACTTACTCGACTGCGAACGGCACAGCGACCGCAGGCAGTGACTACGTGGCCGTAGTTGCAGCTAGCGTGACCATCCCAGCGGGCTCGCTCACAGGCAACCTGCCAGTGACGATCAATGGCGACACGACGGTTGAGTCGGACGAAACATTCACCGTCACAATCAGCAACCCTACTAACGCCACACTCGGCATCAGCAGCGCTATAGGAACCATCATCAACGATGACGCAATCGTTCCGCCAGTAACTGTAGTTCCAGTACCTGTAAATCATCCACTGGCGCTGTTTGCGCTAACGCTTGCGTTGCTGGGCTTCGCCTGGCGGCGTGCAGCGCGTTCACTCTGACAGCGCTGTACCGCTGATCTTTCTGCGTAGGGCGGGGTTCCCCCGAAGGCCCTGCCCTACGCGCCCTGTCTTTCCTCAAAAACATCTGTGCTGACCGCAGCTTTACTCTAAACAGAGTGAAGCTGCGAGGCAATGTCGTCGACGTGAACAAGACACTTCAAACGCTTCAATCGCAAAGCGATCAGACGGCGATTTTTTGTAGGGTTTTTGTAGGGTTCGCGCCACTAACGTTACGTATGCAGTGCATTCACATCAATGCAAATACACGCAACACACTCGCACATCAATCATAAGGACCACTATGAAACTCTGCGCCGACATCGTCCGCCAATCCTGGAAAAAAATACTGCCGAATCGTGACGCAGCGGCGATTATTTTCTACGCCAAATTGTTTGAACTCGATCCAACGCTACGCGCTCTCCTTACGGGAGATATGACCGAGCATTATCGAAAGTGGAGCGTCATCATTAGTGTTGCGGTCGCCAGTCTGGAGCGGCCCATCATCCTGTTGCCTTCTCTTTACACCTTGGGTGCGCAACACGAAAAAAATGGCGCTCAAGACCACCATTACGACATCGTCGGGACGGCATTACTCGAAACCCTTCACCACGTTCAAGGCGAGGCATTTACACCCGACGTCAGAGCCGCGTGGGTAGAAGCCTACCGCACGATCATCGGTGTCATGAAGACGGCGGCGGCGGACTTCAGCACCTTGGCCGCCTAACCCGACGCTGAGTCGCACGCACCGTTCCTTCCAAATATCCCACTATCACGCATACCGCTTTTAGTGTTCAACGCATTCAGAAAAAACTACTAATGAATTCATCCATCTCTCTCGTACAAAACTCATGGCAACAAGTGCTCCCGATTCGCGATCTCGCGGCAGAGTTGTTCTATAGCAAATTGTTCGAACTCGATCCGACGCTCAAAGCGCTATTTAAGGGCAATATGAAAGAACAAGGCGGCAAATTGATGACCATGATCGGCGTCGCCGTCGCCAATCTGGATCGCCCTGGCACCCTCATGCCCGTGCTCAAAGGATTGGGCGCACGGCACGGCGCATATGGTGTGAAAGATCATCATTACGATACAGTGGCAGCGGCATTGCTTGACACCTTGCAACGCGGATTAGGTGAAGCATTTACGCCAGAGCTGAAGGCCGCCTGGATTGAGGTGTATGGAGTATTGGCAAGCACGATGAAATCGGCAGCAGCTATGCCGATAGAGCAGCTAGCCGCTTAATTTCCATCGCAAGCACTTCCATCCGACTTTTGACTTTGAGCGATTCCATCCAAGAGTACCCACGTTGAAAATTGCCCCGCGTCAATCGGGAGATGCCACAGCTCGCGCCCCGATCGTCGTTGGTCCGATTGAGGCGGCGCGATTTTCCAAAGTAGATGTATTGAACAATTTTTTCAAAACCATGAAGATGGTGTTCTCGCTTATCGCGTCGCTCATGGGTTTAGTCGCCTGCGAATCACCTTCGCCATTTCATAAAAAGAACGGCGAGTGGCATTTTGAATCGCATACGCTCGGTGTCTCCATTACGACGCCACTGACACCGCTAAATGATCGCTTTGCGCGCGTAGATGACCGCATTTTTTATCGAGAAGACGGCGTTGACGGGGCTGACGGTGCGACGTTTGTTGCACTGGACGACCACTACGGAAAAGATAAACGAGCCGTCTATTTTGGCGACACCGATCGCGATGGTAAGGAATACTTCTTGGTCAAACGCGTACGCGTGGGGCCGATTGTCGGTGCAGATCCCGCAAGTTTTCGCTTACTCAAAGATGGCTACGCAGCGGATACTTTGCATGCATACTATTTGGGCACGCCGTTCGCTGTGCGTGACGTTGCAAGCTTCGAAGTCCTGGAGTACGGTTTCACCCGTGATCGAATGCGTGGGTACAACCGGCTCACCGAAATCGCGGGGAGCGACGGCGCCAGCTTTGTCGCACTCGATCTTGACTATGCGAAGGACGCTACGCATGCGTGGTACAGCTATCTTGATAACGATCCCAAGACGGGTCGCATGCGGAGCGTGTCGCTCGACATCAAAGGCGTAGATGCCGCAAGTTTCGCCACAAGGACGAGTGGCTATGCGATCGACGCAAAACGTCTTTACTACAGGGGTCGGGCGATCTCTGCCTCGCCCGACGGTTTTGAATGCTTGACCCCGAGTTACGCGAAGAACACACGCGAAGTGCTCTATTACGGAAAACCGATTGGCGGTGCAGAAGCGGCCACATTTCATGTGCTACAGCCCGCTCATGAGGGGGCCGATGCGGCCGATGCGAAGTCTCGGTATTTAGATGGCGAGCGACTATAAGCGGCGCAGCAGCGATCGCGTTCATGAGAGCGCCTGAATTTTGCGCAGAGCCTCAAAGGCAATGACGGTGTAGGAGATTTGTAGGGTCAGGAGGCCTAACGTATGTCCTTTCCTTCCCGTCCATCTGGGCATTGAGCGCTTCATGAAATTGACCCATCTCTCCGCGGCCGTTGTGCTGGCTTCCGTCGCTTTTTCCAACGCTCAGGCCGCAG
>JBBRGY010000291.1:0-4712 GCA_038223495.1 Burkholderiales bacterium
TTGGCAGGCGCCTTGGGCGGCTCCGCGCCTGACCAGGGATACTGAAGCCGCGCAGGTTTTTCAAGTATGAGATATGGCGACGGGCCGGGCGTTGCCGACATAAATGCCAACAGCTTTTTGGGAAAATCGGCGGCTTTCATATCGAGCGCTGCGGCTGGCATGTCGACATACTTATCGTCGCCGCTGACGCATCCATTGATGGTCTTGAAAAACAGCATAACGCCGGGTGTGTTAGGCAGCGCCGCCCGAAACTTGAAACCCTCGTAGAAGCCGATTGCCGGGATATTGCTCTTCGGATTCGACCAGATGATCTCGTCTACGGTCTCCGTCATCATGTTGCCACCATCGCCAGGCACCGGCTTGTCGAGTTTGCGGATTTTCGTTTCGACCGTCCAGTTGCGTGTGTTGTCGACCGTGACCCGATAGACGCCTTCGGGAATCTTGATGCGTACGGAGTTCACGGGGCTGCCCTTGCATCCATGCGTCACGCGCATTTCCAGATCCTGCACGTAGCCCGCAGGCGCGTACATCGATGTAAACGTGTCGTGCGCGAATGCGGCAGGGGCCAGCAGTACGGCGAGGCCCGCTGCGCCACCCAAAATTCTTGCTCTGTTCATCGTCACTCTCCTGTTTGCCAATGATGACTATTCAACTGCCCTGCATGTGCCCGAGGTACATGCGCTCAAGTTCACTGTGCGTCAAATCGCTGGCGGCACGTTCTTCGCGCAACACACCTTCGCGCATAATACCCACGCGCGTACCGGTCTCTTTGGCGCGGAATAGGTCGTGGGTGGCCATCAGAATAGCGGCGCCATCGCGAGCAAGTGCAAGAATCAATTGCGAGAATTCGTTGCTGGCTTTGGGATCAAGCCCGGAGGTGGGCTCATCTAACAGAAGCGCTTCTGCGCGCTTCGCCAGCGCGATCGCCACACCGACTTTTTGCCGCATGCCTTTCGAGTAGCCCTTGAGTGCCCGATCATGGGTCGCTGCCGCGAGGCCGGCGCGGGTAAGAAAGTTGCGCAACTCTGCGGTGTCGTGGTCATGGCCGCTCAAGCGCGAGAAATACTGCAGATTTTCGAAGCCACTGAGAGTTCCATAAAGCATTACCGTTTCGGGGATGTACGCCAGCTTGTGGCGCGCCCCGATAGGATCATTCGCCACATGAATGCCACCGACGTGAGCGCTGCCTGAGGTCGGTTCGATAAACCCCAACAGCAAGTTAATGGTGGTTGTCTTGCCTGCCCCATTCGCACCGAGCAGACAATAGATTTCACCAGGCTTTACCGCGAGATCCAGTGACTTCAGCGCAACCACGTCGCCGTAAGTTTTGCTCAACTGACGCGCTTCGAGCACCACTTCACCTCAAATAATGGGAAAACGAACCAGACGACGCACTGCCAGCCAAGTCAACAGCGCCACGATGCCGAGCAATAAAAATAACGGTATCGCGACATCGGCCGCGATACGCATCGCAGGCGCATCGAGAAACTGGAACTGCGGCAGGCTTCGATAATCTGTCGGCAACAGGGGTCTGCCTGCGTTCAAGCGGCTCACAAAAAATGCAGTCCAATTCGCGTGGAACGCCTTTGTCTGCAGGCGGAAATCGCGGTGCCGACGGCCATCGCTACCCGCCAGGTTCGTTAGAATCTGGTACGCCAAAGTGCCTGGTGAGAAATACTGCAATGCGTTGACAACCGACTGCTGACGCTGGGCTTGCGCATCAAAGGCCTCAAGCAACGGCCGCATTGCAACGGCGACGCTGGCCTCCGACTCCGCCACGCTGCGATAGTACGCACCAGTATCCATTTCCCCGGCGCGCATTTCGGGGTGATCAAAAAAATATCTGTCGCGCGACTGCGCCGAATTGCGATCGGCCGCGCTGGTGGCTTCGCGCAATTCTGTCGTCAGTGCAACGCGCGAGGGCGCAGGAAACAGGCTCGTTGCGGCGAGATTCGTCAGCGCAGGTGCAACCACGACGAATAACAACCACGCCGCCGCCAAGAGACCGGCATTGCGATCGGAAGAATGCGGCACCGAATTGATCCACAGGCACAGCGCAAACCAGAACATGGCGTAAAGAAAGCTCGTTGCGAGCCATAGAGTCCACATTAATAGCGCGTCGGGGTTACGCCAGTCGATGCCCGCAGCGATCCCCGCGATGATCAGCGCAAGCAGCAGACCTCCGAGCAGGATGCAGGCGCGCGCGGCGCACTTGCGAAGAATGAAGGAGCCCAAGCGAACTCCGGCCGCCGCCGCCACTAACAATACACCCCGCTCACGGTCACCGCTCACCAAATCAAAGTTCAATGCAATCACGAACAGCGGCAGCAGCCACACAATCACGAATGCTGCATCAAAACTTCCAATGGCAAGCCGCAGTGGGTTGTCCAGTTCCATCGAACTGAGAAAGGTGTGCTCCGCACGCGCCGTCACCGCGTCCTGCGATGGCAACAAATCACTTTGACCCACTGCCAGTGCGCCAAGTGGTGCAGCGTGAAGTATCGCCGGCCCACTGAGCACGCTAAACCCCACGGCGCCCGCGTCGGTGGCCGTTTTCAAGCCGCGTGCCGCCTGGGCGGACATGGCTTCATTTAAGCTAACGGCGTCGTTGCGCATCGCTGCCGAAGTGCTTTCATGCACCTTCAACAACGCGCGGCCGTTTAAAGTAGCGCCGACTAGCAATATCGCCAGGCCGAGCAGCGCAGGGACGACCGTGCCTTGCCTGTGCAGCAAGCGCCATTCGTCGCGAATGAATTGAAATGTGCTCATCAGCTCGCAAGCACTCGCAGTCGACGGCTGGTGGCGATAGCCACCATGCCCAACGCCACGACCCACAGAAAAAGGACCATCAGTGACGCACCGCTTCGCACCAGCGATTGCATTAGTGTGTCTGGGACATATTCGAATGCGCCAGTCTGTCGCCAAAGCGCCGGCCCAGCACGATAGTCCGCAGATCCTGCACGCGAATTAAATACGATGTCGCGATTCATTAAATCCATGACGCGACGACGAAACATTTCGGCCGATCGTTCGAAATCTCGCTGATGCCGCAAACTGGTTCCAGCGACTTCTTGCGAGAGAAGTCCGAGCGCGATACGAGGCGACAGCAAGCTCGCCGCCTCAAGGACGGCGACCTGTTTGTCTATGTCGCGCTCCAACTCGGCAAAATGTTTGTCATAAACCGCGTTAGACAGTTCATCTTGGATGCCGAATACGATGCCCTGAAAATTGATGGGCAGGTCTTGCTCTCGGCCCACCTTATAGAGCTTCAGGAGCGCGTCGCGCCGCGTGGCAATGCGTGCAGCCGGCGCCACCCCATCGAGGCCCGCGGCGAGATCGTCCTCGATTGCGCTCGCGAATTGTGCAGCGCGCGGCGTGGGTTGCAATACGCGGCCCATATCTGCGGACAACCTTGGCACAATAAATGTGGTCGCGGACCAGAATGCCAGCATGATGAGCAACGCATTCTGCGAGGACGCCGCGCGCGCCGATACGATCAGCGTCAAACACAGGATGAGTGCGGCATAAAGCAAATGCGCGACGCTCAAAACGCCGGCTGGCAGGAGCCAAGTGCTACCCGTTGACCATACTAACGCGCCCACACAAAGCAGAAACAATGGCGCCAACAACAAGACGAAAGCAGCGCCCAGTCCGAGAAACTTGCCGACAAATAGCTGCATCGGTGTTATGCCTGAACTGAGCACCAGACGCAGGGTGCCGGATTCACGCTCAGCGGAAAACGCGGAATAGCCCACCAGAATCAAGGCAAGCGGAACCAGCGCTTGAAACACAAACGCCAGCGAAAGCTCGCCAAAACGCGCCAGCGGCGTCATGTCATCGGCCGGGCGTCCCGAGGCAAAATTGCGTTTGTGCGCTTCGAGCCACACCGAGACACCCTCGTACGGCAATACCCCGGGATCAAAAAAGCCTAGCGGCAAGGCTGGTCGGAACGCATAGAGCCCGTAGTGCGCCGCAGAATGGGGATTCTTCTCGCCCTGCCCCTGCCACTGCGCTTCAATAATCGCCTGCGCAATCCGTCGCTCGCTCGACAGATTGGCATAGCGTGCACTGGCGCTCAGAAGAGCAATAGCGCCGAGCAACAATAACAGCAGAGCACCCGCCCGCACGCGGCCGTCGCGCAATGCACCTACCAGTTCTTTGCGGGCGACGATACCGATCACTTGATGGGTACCGTGCCTTCAATGGCCACCTTGTCGAAGTCGTCCACAAACCCGTTCACGGTCAATTTCCATTCACCCGGAATGATCATCTCCGAAATCATTAGGTGAAACATGTCAGGAGCCATGAACTGGCCTTCTTTGCTAATGCCCTCGATCGACGCCACAGGTAATGCGGCGTCGACGCTGGCGCTTTTCATGGCGACATAGGCGCCGGCCGCATTTTTGAAACGCAGCATAATCATGTTGTCGCCAGCTTTAGCCGGGGTTACTTCAATCTCGACCGAGTATGTGCCATTAGTCCAGGTTTTCTTGTAACCCTCGCCCGCTAACAAATTCGCAGTTGCCGCGCCCGCCGCCTGGTCCACCAGCGCACGGGGCGGCGTAACCAGCGTCAGCGATGCGGCCGCCGCGACGATCAACAGCATCATAACCCACTCGACACGAATCGAGCGCGCCATGCGTTGCGCGGCACCGAGCGTGTCGTTCTCCAAAGCGGGCGTCAGCTTGAATTTGTTGAATGCGGCCATCGCT
>JBBRGY010000292.1:0-4706 GCA_038223495.1 Burkholderiales bacterium
TAGTTGGTATGAACACGCCCCGTGTTCGGGTTCACCATGCGGGGCAGTTTGTCGGTGTATGTGCTCTTGAGTTTCGACAACGAGCGATGTTCGAGCAAGAGTTTCGGTAGCGGAAAGTCTTCCGCAAGTTCGCTCAACACCTCTTCGTCGGTCGATGGTTGACCGGTTGCAGTTTTGCGCTTGACCGGCATGCCAAGCTTGGTAAAAAGAATTTCACCGAGTTGCTTCGGCGATCCCAAATTGAACGGCTGGCCCGCGAGTTCGTATGCTTTTTGTTCCAGCGCGTTGACCTGTAAGCCGAGCTCATGCGATTGTCTTTGCAGCAGCGCGGCGTCTACGAGCACGCCGTTGCGCTCGATGCGCACGAGCACTTCGCGCGTTGGTAGCTCAATCGACTCGTAGATGTATTTCAGCTTGTCGTCTTGCGCCACTTGCGGCCAGATTTCGTGATGCAGCCGCAGCGTGACGTCCGAGTCCTCGGCGCTGTATTCGCTCGCACGCTCAATATCAACTTCTTCAAAACCAATCTGCTTGGCACCCTTGCCGGCGACGTCTTCAAACTTGATGGTCTTCTCATCCAGAAAACGCATCGCCATCGAATCCATGTCGTGCGGCTTGTGGCTCTCCAGAACGTAATCTTCAAGCAACGTGTCATGCGCGATGCCGCGAACCTGAATGCCGTGATTCAAAAGCACGTGTTCATCGTATTTGGCGTTTTGCGCGAGCTTCAGTTTGGTTGCGTCTTCAAACCACGATTTGAGTTTGGCGAGTGTTTCGTCGAACGGCAATTGCTCGGGCACGCCGGGATAGCGATGGGCGAGCGGGATGTAGACGGCCTCGAACGGCTTCCATGCGAACGACAGGCCGACGATCTGTGCCAGCATGGGTTCGAGCGATGTGGTTTCGGTGTCGAAGCAGGTGAGTGGTGACGCATTGAGCGCTGTGATGACTTCGTCGAGCGCTGCGGTCGTCAGAATTGTTTTGTACTGGCGAGGTTTCTTAACCAGAGCGCTGGGCGCTTGAATCGGTGGCTGCGATGCGCTAAGCGAAGGCTGCGACGAAAAATCAAATTCACCTGTGATGCCGCTGTCGGTTGCCCGTGATTCAACAGCGGCCCTAGGTGCGGCACCACGCACTTCATTCGCCATTCCCTTGAACTCGAATCGCTCAAAGTAACCCAGTAGCGCGGCATTGTCCGCAGTCGTCAAAGCAAGCGAATCAGGCGCGTACGGCAACGTCAAATCGCACTTGACGGTGAGCAATTGTTTGCCCTTGGGCAGCCATTCAAGCGCGTTGCGCAGGTTCTCGCCCACCACGCCTGTGATCTTGTCGGCGTTTGCAATGATCGCATCCAGCGTCCCGTGTTCGGCGAGCCACTTGACGGCCGTCTTTGGCCCGACTTTGGGTACGCCAGGCACGTTGTCGACGGTGTCGCCGATGAGCGTGAGGTAGTCGAGAATCTGCTCTGGCTTGACGCCGAACTTCGCGATGACGCCCGCCTCGTCGAGCACTTCGGACGACATGGTGTTTTTAAGCGTGATGTGTGGGCTCACGAGTTGCGCGAGGTCTTTGTCACCCGTGGAAACTACGCATTCGATGTTCGCGGCTTCAGCCTGACGTGCCAGCGTGCCAATCACGTCATCCGCTTCAACGCCACTCTCAACAATGAGCGGCCAGCCTTGCGCTTTGATAATTTCGTAGAGTGGCGCGATCTGCGGGCGCATGTCGTCCGGCATTGGCGAGCGATTCGCTTTGTATTCGGGATACCAGTCGTCGCGAAACGTTTTGCCCGGCGCGTCAAAAATCACGCCGAAATAATCCGGCTTCTCTTTCTCGACGAGCAGTCGCAACATCGACAACACGCCACGTATCGCGCCCGTGGGCTCACCTGCCTTGGTGCGCAGGTCGGGCAGCGCGTGAAATGCACGGTAGAGATATGATGAGCCGTCAACAAGAACAAGCTTTTTACGGGAATCAGACATGGCGGCGAATTTTGAAAGCACTAAGGCAAAGGTTGCACTGCTGCGCAGCGCGGTGGGCGAGGCTGATCTGACGCCAGGGCAGGAGGCGTGGCGTGCGCTGGAGATTATGTCGGAGTTTGTCTACTCCACCGAGAAGCTGCGCCCCGTGCAACCGGCGGTGTCGATTTTTGGCTCCGCGCGCATCACATCTGACAATCCCTGGTACGAGCGGACGGCCATCATTGCGCGACTGTTGTCGGACTGCGGTTTCAGTGTGATTTCAGGCGGTGGGCCGGGGATTATGCAGGCGGCGAATGAGGGCGCGTTTGCTGGAAAAAGCCTCTCGATCGGGTTGAATATTCAGTTACCGCACGAGCAGGGCGGCAATGCGTTTCAGGACATGGGAATATCGTTTAAATACTTTTTCAACCGCAAACTGGCGTTTGTGCGCACGTCGGCCGCACTGGTGTGCATGCCCGGAGGATTCGGTACTTTGGACGAATTAACCGAGGCTCTGACACTGATTCAAACGAGTAAATCGCGGCCGATTCCCATCATTCTGGTCGGCAAAGAATTCTGGGGCGGGCTGCACGAATGGATGCGCGGAACGCTCTTGCGCGATAAGCTGATTTCGCCCGGAGACATAGAACTCATGCAGATCATGGAAGATCCGCAGGAAATTGTCGATGCAATCTTCAACGCTTACGAGCGCGTTGGGTTTCGACCGACGGTTGAGGAACGGCAGCAAATTCTTGGGATTTAGGATGTCCGGATGGCATCAGCTTTTTAGCAATAGTGCCGTTTTAAATGGGGCTATAGCCTTATATTACCAAAAGTCGATTTATAATGATTACGGCTTAATTTCCCATATTGAATGCGGCTTTGAGAGAAAAGTTGTAGGCTGCGCGCGATGCTAGAAACCGACGTCGAGCTCGCCATTCGGCTCGCGAGGCAAACTGGCGCGTTACTGCGCTCACTACGCGAGAACTCCGTTTTGCAGGATCGCGCCCTTGGGGACGCCGGAGATCGCCAGGCAAACGAGTTTTTGTTGTTTGAGCTTGCGATGCATCGACCGCACGACGCTGTGCTTTCCGAAGAATCGCTTGATGATCGAACGCGGTTGAACGCCGGTCGCGTATGGATCATTGATCCGCTGGATGGGACGCGCGAATACCGTGAGCAGCGCGGTGATTGGGCCGTGCATGTGGCGTTGATTGATCGCGGCATCGTCATTGCCGCCGCCGTGTCGCAGCCGTGCCGCGATGAAGTTTTCTCGTCGATTGCCGCGCCAACGCCTGAACTTGTCAAACGCGTTATCGTGGTCAGTCGGTCGCGCCCACCTGCAAAGGCGCAGGCAATTGCCGACGCACTTGGCGCAACACTCGAACCGCTGGGCTCAGCGGGCGTGAAGGCGCTTGCAGTGGTGCGTGGCGAGGCGCTTGCTTATGTGCACGAAGGCGGGTTGAACGAATGGGATGCGGCAGCCCCGATTGGCGTTGCGCTGGCGCATGGACTGCACGTCTCTGACTTGCAGGGTCGCGCGATTGTTTTCAACCAGCACGATGTGGTCCTGCATAACGGGTTGATTATTTGTCGGACGGAGTGCGCACAGGCAATCTTGCGATCTTTGTAGGAGCGGCTCTGCCGTGTCCCGAGATGGTGGCTGTGGCTGTTGATGGTACGTACATAGCCGGTCGCGACAAAGCCGCTCCTACAAAGGCTCCCTAAATCCGCAACCGCTCCACGACGCGCCCGCCCTGCAAATGCTCGGTGACAATTTCATCGACATCGGCTTCGGTTTCGTAGTGATACCAAACCTCTTCCGGATAAACAACGATAACAGGCCCTTCCTCACAGCGATCCAGGCAGCCCGCGTTGTTCACGCGCACTTTGCCCTGCCCTGTCAGGCCGAGCGATTTACACTTTTTCTTCGCGTAATCGCGTAGGTCGCTAGCGCAACGTTCGCCGCACGACGGGCGGCCATCGTCTCGTTCGTTGGTGCAGAAAAAAACGTGATGTTTGTAGTAACTCATAAGGGCATCTCTAAAATTCATTTATAGGGCGCATTGTGTCGTTGCGCCGTGCTCGCAATCCTCATGTACCAGGGCGTACATTACGGTTGCTGTGCGCGCTGCGCCTAACACTGCATCCCTATAAATGAATTTTAGAGGTGCCCTCGACTAACATTGCTTTCACCGAACTCAATTATGGCTGGCCCGCTCGCTCATCTCCGTGTTCTTGATCTCACGCGCGTGCTCGCTGGCCCGTGGTGCACACAAACATTGGGCGATCTGGGTGCTGACGTCATCAAGGTGGAACGCCCTGACACTGGTGATGACACAAGAGCGTGGGGGCCTTCGTGGCTTACCGACGCAGAAGGCAATGACACCGCAGACTCCGCCTACTTCTCAAGCTGCAATCGGAATAAGCGCTCGCTCACTGTGGACATTTCGGCGCCCGAAGGTCAAGCGCTATTGCGCGAACTGGCGGCCAAGTGCGACATCCTCGTTGAAAACTACAAGCTCGGAGACTTGAAGCGCTACGGCCTCGACTACGCCTCTCTGTCGCAAACCAATCCGAAGCTTGTCTATTGCTCAATCACCGCTTACGGACAAGACGGCCCGTACGCCCAGCGACCGGGTTACGATTTGCTGTGTCAGGCCGAGGGCGGGCTCATGGCGATCAATGGACACGCCGACGTGGAGGACGGTGGACCCGGCGGCGGCCCTGTCAAGGTCGTTATCG
>JBBRGY010000293.1:0-4702 GCA_038223495.1 Burkholderiales bacterium
AGGAATCGCGCCCAACGCGCGGCAGTGTGCCAGTTGCCGTTGTTGGCCTCTGGTTTCGCCGGGGACACAATGATTAATTCAGGCTTCACCAATCAACTATCGCACATGGCGCGGATTGACGCGGGCCTCAACGCACGCACCCTCTGTCGCGTGGCGCTGGCAGAAGCGTTGAAGGGCTTGAGAAAATACACGCGCGATTTCGTGCTCGGCTTGCCCGAATCGGCGCTGTGGCCGCCTGTCACACAAGGCATCAATCCCCCGCTTTGGGAGTGCGCGCATGTCGGTTGGTTCGCCGAATGGTGGTGTGTTCGCGGTGCCTACAACACGCCAGACGGCAGCACGACGTCGGATCTGCCGTCATTGTGGCAAGACGCCGACGCGATGCTCAATTCAAGTGTGATGGCGCACGATGATCGCTGGGATCTGGCGCTCCTTACACGGGCGAGCACGATCGCCTACCTTGACGACACGATGGCGGCGGTGTTGTCTTCACTGACGTCACAGCCGGAAACGGATGCCGCACTTTACCCGTATCGACTGTCGCTATTTCACGAAGCCATGCATCTGGAAGCGCTCGCGTGGTGCGCGCAATCGGTTGGCGACACGCGTCCTGCTTGGGTGAGGCCGTTGTCGTCAATGCACCGTCCCGGCGAATTGAATGTGCCCGCTGGAGCGTATCGATGCGGACATGCTGGGGTTGGCTTCAGCTTCGACAATGAGCGCGACGGTTACGCGATTGAAATTGCTGAATTCAGCATCGATCACACGCCGATCAGCAACGCGCAATTCGTGCAGTTCGTCGATTCAGGCGGGTATCGGGCGCGTACTGGGTCGTTGCATCCCTGCTATTGGCGGAACGCGAATGGCGAATGGCAAGCGCGCGCTTTCGATCACTGGCAAACCCTCGACCCGCGCGCGCCCGTCATCCACGTCAGCGCGCTTGAGGCAGAAGCCTATTGCCATTGGGCCGGTCGTCGTCTACCAACCGAGACAGAGTGGGAAGTAGCCGCGCAACTTGGCGCAATAGAGTGGGGCAACAGCGTTTGGGAATGGACTGCAACAACGTTCGCGCCTTATCCCGGATTCACGGCAGATCGCTATCGGGAATATTCAGCGCCGTGGTTCGATGGCAAACACCGCGTGCTGCGCGGTGGTTCCCATGCGACACTGGACATGATGCATCACACCGCTTATCGCAATTATTTTTTGCCACAACGCAGCGATGTATTTGCGGGGCTAAGGACCTGCGCGATTTAGGTTGCTGTACTTTCGCAAAAAAACAAAAAATTATTGAGCCGTGAATCAACAAAAAAGCCACCCGAAGGTGGCTTTTTCACGGGTCAGCCGCTAACTATTGCAAGCTAACTTCCACACGCCGACCTTCGGCCGCGTTGGTCGAACCAGCGGTGATGTCGGTTGGTTTTTTCATATCGATTTTGTCTTCTGCGACGCCGCCCGCTTTGAGCGCATCGCGGACCGCGAATGCGCGCTGTTTGGCGATTTCAGCGTTCTTGGCTGGGTCACCGCTTGGGTCAACGAAGCCGCTTAATGCCAGCTTGCCGTTGGGCTTCGCTTTGAAGTAACCAACCAGTTCCGCGACGCCTTTGTCGGCGTTGGCTGGAAGCGCTGCGGAGCCGCTGGCGAAGTAAACCTTCATAAGGCCGGCGGAGTTTGAACCGTCGGCTTTGCCGGTAACGACGAACGAGCCGTCGTCGCCGACGGTGGTGGCGCTGCTGACAGGGGCGACTGCGGCCGCCATCGGCGCAACCTCGACGGTGGCTGCAGGTGGCGCTGCCACGACTGCGGCCGGTACTGCCGGAGTGACAGCAACAACCGCTGCGGGGGCCGTATAAGCCGCCGTCGCGCCCGCATCTTTACCGCCATGCATCTGCGCCACCAGCGGCACGATCAAAAGCGCCACGATGTTGATGATTTTGATAAGCGGGTTGACGGCAGGACCTGCGGTGTCTTTGTACGGATCGCCTACGGTGTCGCCGGTCACAGCCGCCTTATGTGCGTCGGAACCTTTGCCACCGTGGTGGCCGTCTTCGATGTACTTCTTTGCGTTATCCCATGCACCGCCGCCGGTACACATGGAGATAGCGACGAAGAGACCGGTGATGATGGTGCCCATGAGCAAGCCACCCAAGGCGGCTGGTCCGAGGATCAGGCCGACAAGGATCGGCACGCCCACTGGCAGCAGCGACGGGATGATCATTTCCTTGATTGCGGAGGTTGTCAACATATCGACGGCTGCGCTGTAATCGGGCTTGCGCTTGCCGGCCATGATTTGACCGTCAGCAAACTGACGACGCACTTCAACCACAACTGAACCCGCTGCCCGACCCACAGCTTCCATCGCCATCGCACCGAACAGATACGGAATCAGGCCGCCGATGAAGAGGCCAACGATGACCATGTGATTCGACAAGTCGAAGTTGGCCGAAATGCCACGGCTCTCAAGACCGTGTGTGTAATCAGCGAACAGAACCAATGCAGCGAGACCGGCGGAGCCAATGGCATAACCCTTGGTCACGGCTTTGGTCGTGTTGCCCACAGCGTCCAGAGGATCGGTGACTGCGCGAACTTCAGGTGGCAACTCCGCCATTTCGGCGATACCGCCGGCGTTGTCGGTGATCGGGCCGTACGCGTCAAGCGCGACGACGATGCCAGCCATCGAAAGCATGGCAGTCGCGGCTACGGCGATGCCGTACAGACCGGCGAGCCAGTAAGCCGCAAGGATGGCAGCGCACACCGATAGCACCGGGTAGCCCGTGGACTTCATCGAGATGCCGATACCAGCGATGATGTTGGTCGCGTGGCCTGTCGTTGAGGCTTGTGCAACGTGGCGCACAGGCGCGTATTCGGTCGCGGTGTAGTACTCGGTGATGAGCACCAGCGCAGCTGTCAACACGATACCGACGACGCATGCGCCGAAGAGCCGCAACGTGGTGACGCCCGCACCCAGGTCAACGCCGTCGAATACTGCATTGGTGACGAAGAAGAACGCGATCAGCGAAAGGACGGCTGCAACGGTCAGGCCCTTGTACAGCGCGTTCATGATCTTGCCAGTGCCGCTGTATTTAACGAAGTAGCAACCGATGATAGAAGCGATGATCGACACTGCGCCGAGCGCCAGCGGATAAACCGCAGCAACACCCGCATTCGCTTTCATGAGCAGCGCGCCGAGCAGCATCGTGGCGATGATGGTCACGGCGTACGTTTCGAACAGGTCAGCGGCCATACCCGCGCAGTCGCCCACGTTGTCGCCGACGTTGTCAGCGATCACGGCAGGATTGCGTGGGTCATCTTCCGGAATGCCAGCTTCGACTTTGCCGACGAGGTCAGCGCCAACGTCCGCACCCTTGGTGAAGATGCCGCCGCCAAGACGCGCAAAGATGGAGATGAGCGATGAGCCGAAGGCAAAACCGATGAGCGGGCTCATGAGGTTATGCAGGCCTTCTTTCATCATGTTCGGGGTGTGTTCAGCCGTGCCGATCAGGAACCAGTAAAAACCGGTCACGCCGAGCAGACCCAGACCCACCACCAGCATGCCAGTGATCGCGCCGCCACGGAAGGCAACGGCCAGTGCAGCGTTGATGCCCGAGCGAGCGGCCTCAGCCGTGCGCACGTTCGCGCGCACCGACACGTTCATGCCAATGAAGCCCGCTGCGCCCGAGAGCACCGCGCCGAGCACGAAGCCGATGGCGGTTTTGGCACCGAGGAAGAAGAAAATCAGTATGGCCAGTGCGACGCCGATGTAGGTGATGGTGCGGTATTGCCGCGTCAGGTAGGCCTTCGCGCCGGCCTGAATGGCTCCAGCGATTTCCTGCATGCGCGCGTTGCCGGCCGAGAGGCCGTTGATCCACGAAATCGACAAGATCCCGTAGAGAATCGCCGCTGCACCGCAGACGAGCGAGATGATGAGCCATGTGTTGGCTGACATATTTTTAGAACTCCCTTTTTATTGATCGGATAACGTACCCGCGGCACGGCTTCCGTACCTGGGGTTTGCTACGCAGCCTTGGTAAGGCAACGTCCTCCAGCACTTGGCCCGCGAAATTCCGCACCGTTGTCGCCCACCCCCTAACGCAGGCAGAAACGACAAGCCAGAGGATTATAGGCGGGAGTTTGTTGCTGAATGGCGACGGATAAAAGACGGGGCAAATGCGCCGCGCCGACACCGTCAGAGCGA
This sequence comes from Burkholderiales bacterium, assembly GCA_038223495.1. Lineage (GTDB taxonomy): Bacteria > Pseudomonadota > Gammaproteobacteria > Burkholderiales > Casimicrobiaceae > Casimicrobium. The sequence continues at coordinate 4,196 of JBBRGY010000293.1, forward strand.
CTGCAAGTACGCTGCGAGATTCTGGATGTCATCAGGCGCGAGATCGTGGGCAATGACCTTCATGACAGCACCCTCCGGCCGCTCGTCAGTTCGCTGAAATACGAGCAATTGTTTGATGACGTAGTCGGCGTGTTGGCCAGCAAGTCGAGGGAATGTTTCGTTGCCCTGCGCGGCGGGCCCGTGACAGCTCATGCACGCCGGGACGTTCTTGGCGGCTACGCCTGTTTCGAATATCTGCTTGCCAACAGACACTCGCGTCGCGTCGCTTGTGCCTGAATTGGCAACGGGTCGCTGCGTGGCGTAGTAAGCCGCCAGCGCTGTAATTTGCTCGTCGCTGAGACTACGACTAAGTCCCCACATGTATTCGAAGCCCGCAGGATCAGCGCGATTGTGGCTTTTGAATCCCTTTAACTGCGCGATCAAATAGGGTGAGGTCTGGGCGGCCAAATTCGGGAAGTTGGGTGACACCGAGTTACCGGTCACGCCGTGACAATCGGAGCACACCTG
>JBBRGY010000294.1:0-4672 GCA_038223495.1 Burkholderiales bacterium
CACGGTTTATCTGGCCTACACCCGCTTCATCAACACGATGAAACAAGAATCAGTCGTGCAGCAACTGCTGCCGCTGACGTCAGACAAATTCGAGCAATCGGACGCCGAGAAGCAGGCCTATAGCTGGGACTACATCTACGAGCCCGATGCGCAGTCGGTGGTGGATGAACTTCTGGTTCGCTACGTTGAAGCGCTCGTGTATCAGGCGGTTGCCGAGAATATGGCGTCTGAGCAATCAGCACGAATGGTGGCGATGAAGGCGGCATCCGACAACGCCAAAGAAGTCATCGGCGGGCTGCAACTCTCGTACAACAAGGCCCGCCAGGCTGCGATTACCAAAGAACTCTCCGAGATCGTCAGCGGCGCTGCGGCCGTCGGTTGATCCCAAACAATTGATTAGTTATTGAAAAACAGGATAAGACGATGAGCACGAATCAAGGCAGTATCGTTCAGTGCATCGGCGCGGTGGTGGACATTGAGTTCCCGCGTAGCGCGATGCCGAAAATTTACGACGCACTGACACTCGACAGCTCCGCGAATCACGCGGGCGTCGAAGTCGGTCTCACCTTCGAGGTGCAGCAGCAACTGGGCGACGGCGTCGTGCGCACCATCGCCATGGGCGCGTCTGACGGACTGCGTCGCGGTATGAAAATCAACAACTCCGGCATCGGCATTTCAGTGCCCGTGGGTAAGGCCACGCTGGGCCGAATCATGGACGTGCTGGGTCGCCCAATCGACGACGCTGGCCCTATCGCCACCGAGGAGCGTCGCGCGATTCACCAGAAGCCGCCGTTGATGGAAGACCTGAAACCAACTACCGAGTTGCTCGAAACGGGCATCAAGGTGATTGATCTCATTTGCCCATTCGCCAAGGGCGGCAAAATTGGTCTGTTCGGTGGTGCCGGCGTGGGCAAGACCGTGACCATGATGGAGCTCATCAACAACATCGCCAAGAGCTACGGTGGTTTCTCCGTGTTTGCTGGTGTGGGCGAGCGTACCCGCGAAGGAAACGACTTCTACCACGAGATGGAAGAGTCGAAAGTTCTGGACAAAGTCGCGATGGTGTTCGGCCAGATGAACGAACCGCCAGGCAACCGTCTGCGCGTCGCGCTGACCGGCCTCACGATGGCTGAAAAATTCCGCGACGAAGGCCTCGATATTCTGTTCTTCGTTGACAACATCTATCGCTACACCTTGGCTGGTACCGAAGTGTCGGCACTGCTTGGCCGTATGCCATCCGCCGTGGGCTATCAGCCAACGCTGGCTGAAGAAATGGGCCGCTTGCAAGAGCGCATCACGTCCACAAAAACTGGCTCGATCACGTCGATTCAGGCTGTGTACGTGCCAGCGGATGACTTGACCGATCCGTCACCCGCAACGACCTTCCAACACTTGGACGCCACGGTGGTGTTGTCGCGCGACATCGCGTCACTTGGTATTTTCCCGGCTGTGGACCCGCTCGACTCAACGTCGCGTCAGATCGATCCGCTGGTGATTGGTGATGTGCACTACAACTGCACACGCGCCGTTCAGGCCACGCTGCAGCGCTACAAAGAACTGCGTGACATTATCGCGATTCTCGGCATGGACGAATTGGCCCCTGAAGACAAGCTGGCCGTATCCCGCGCTCGCAAGATTCAGCGCTACTTGTCGCAGCCGTTCAACGTGGCCGAAGTGTTCACTGGCTCACCGGGCAAGATCGTGTCACTCAAGGATACGATTCGTGGCTTCAACATGATCGTCAATGGCGAATGTGATCACCTGCCCGAGCAGGCGTTCTACATGGTCGGCGTGATCGAAGAAGCATTCGAAAAAGCCAAGACGCTGGTTTAAGCGCAGGTAGAACATGTCAACCATTCACGTAGACGTCGTCAGCGCCGAGGCCTCGATTTTCTCTGGCGAAGCGAAATTCGTTGCGCTGCCAGGCGAAGCAGGTGAACTCGGCATTTTGCCGAAGCACACGCCGCTGATCACTCGCATCCGTCCGGGTGCAGTGCGCATCGAGAAGGCCGATGGCGGCGAAGAGTTCGTCTTCGTGGCTGGCGGAATTCTTGAGGTGCAGCCGGGCGTCGTGACGGTGCTTGCTGACACTGCGATTCGTGGCAAAGACCTCGATGAGGCAAAAGCCACCGAAGCCAAACAGCGCGCCGAAGAAGCACTGCGCAACGACAAGTCAGACGTCAACGCGGCCGCTGCGCAGGCCGAATTGATTTCAGCCGTCGCCCAGCTCGCAGCGATTCGTAAATTGCGCGCGAGATAGTTGATCTGCCGCAGCAGAAAAGGCAGCTTCGGCTGCCTTTTTCATTTCAAAAGCTCACGGAACTTGCCAGCATTGCCAACAACCGTTGAACGATGTCGCTTTCTACACTCCTGCCCGTGATGGCACATTTGAGCAAACGCCCAACCCAGCTTCGCTACCATTGAGCCATGCAGCATTCAGAGCCTTCCGCCCAGCCCGTTGATCTCCTCGTTGTTGGCGGCGGGATCAATGGCGCAGGTATCGCTCGTGATGCGGCGGGTCGGGGTTTGTCGGTGTTGCTGGTCGAAAAAGACGACCTGGCTGCGCACACGTCGCAATGGTCGTCGAAACTGATTCATGGCGGGCTGCGTTACCTCGAACACTACGAATTTCGACTGGTTGGCGAAGCGTTGGCCGAGCGCGAAGTGCTGCTTCGTGTCGCCCCCCATCTGATCAAACCATTGCAGTTTGTCCTGCCGCACGAGCCGCATTTGCGGCCCAAGTGGATGCTTCGCGCTGGCCTTTTTCTATATGACAACCTCGGCGGGTGGAGCGGACAAAAGCAGACATTACCCAAGTCGTTTGCCGCAAAACTCAGCGCTAGCACCACATCGAATTGGGGCGCCGGACTGAAGGCACAATTTGGCGAAGGCTTCGTTTATTCGGACGCGCAAGTCAACGACGCGCGCCTGGTCGTCGAGAACGCGAAAGACGCGCGCACGCGCGGTGCGGACATTCGCGTCGGCACAGCGTTCGTAGGCGCAAGGCGTGTCAGCGACATCTGGCACGTCATTATCAAAGACTGCAAAACAGGCACCGAACAAACGATCCCCGCTCGCGCCATCGTCAACGCCGCTGGCCCGTGGGTCAAAGATCTGCTCGCCCATATCGACACACCTGCGACCAAAGAAACGGTCAAACACATCAAAGGCTCGCACATCATCGTGCCCCGCGTGCACGACGAGCCGCACGCCTACATCCTGCAAAACACGGATGGTCGCATCGTGTTCGTCATCCCGTATTTCGAGCGCTTTTCGCTGATTGGCACGACTGACGTGCCCGTCACTGATTTTGATTCGCCGCAGATCACAGATGATGAAACTCAGTACCTGCTTAAGCTCGCCAACACCTATCTCGCCACGCCACTCACGACTGACGACATCGTCTCCACTTACGCAGGTGTTCGCCCACTTTATGACGATGGTGGCGACGATCCTTCGGCGATTACGCGCGACTACACGTTGAAACTTGACCACGCCGAAGGTGGCGCACCGCTGCTCAATATTTACGGCGGAAAAATCACAACGTATCGCAAACTCGCTGAACATGCGATCGAGAAATTGCTACCGTTCTTCCCGAATGCAAAGAAAGCATCGTGGACCGACACGCCGTTGCAAGCTGGCGCAACCGCGAAGACTTTGCTGGCGTTATGCGACGAAATACAGACGCGCGGCATTAGCGCGGGTTACGCACATCGACTCGTCAATCGCTACGGCCTCGCGGCCGATCAGCTCGCCACCACCGATATGGGTGAAATATTCGACGACACCTTCTCGGAGAAAGAAATTCCGTTTTTGCGCGATCACGAATGGGCGCACTCTGCTCAGGCCATGTTGCAACGACGAACCAAAACGAATTTGCTCGCCTCGCCCGAAACACTTCCGCGTATCCATGCGGCGATTGAATCTGCTTTGGCGGCGCAGCGATGAGCCGCGTGATGCAACCACTCTCCGCGTTACCCAACGAAGCATTGCGGTGCATCGACTACTTGCTTTTTGACGTAGACGAAACCTTCACCACACACGGCCTCATGCACGCCGAAACCTATGCGACGTTATTCGCATTGCGCGATGCGGGCATCACCGCGATCCCCGTGACAGGTCGTCCCTCGGGCTGGGGCAATGTCATGCTTTCAACCTGGCCGATCAAAGCCTGCGTGACCGAAAACGGCGGTGTGATCGCCTGGAAAAACGCGGCCGGAATCGCTGTGCAGCACGTGATGCACAAAGAGCATCGCGGTGCAGGGTACATCGAAAGATTGCGCGTTCTGGGCGACGCAATCGCTGCGAATTACCCGCAAGTTCGCGTCAGTGCAGACCAGCCGTACCGCCTGACCGATCTGGCCATTGACTACGCCGAACAGTCGCATAACGTGAGCACCGCTGTCGTCGATGCAATCGCCAACTGGATGCGCGCCGAAGGCTATCAAACGGCAGTCAGCAGCATTCACATCCACGCCTACAAACCCGAAAACCACAAGGCTGAAGGAGTCTACCCGCTCATGCAATCCGCGTTTGCTATGGATCGGGAAACCGTTCATACTCGCGCCGCATTCATCGGCGATTCGCCCAACGACGCATCACTATTCGCGTCGATCCCGATCTCGGTGGGTGTTGCCAATGTGCGCGGCAGTCTGGACAAAATCCCCACGCC
>JBBRGY010000295.1:0-4654 GCA_038223495.1 Burkholderiales bacterium
CTACCAGTCAGCAACCTGTTGGTTGCGGGGGAAGGATTTGAACCTTCGACCTTCGGGTTATGAGCCCGACGAGCTGCCAGACTGCTCCACCCCGCGCCTGCGGCTTCTACAAACTCAACACTTACTTCGACTAACTTAAACCGCAATTCGCTTCGCTCTTTGCCGTCCCGTCAATCGCTGCAATCAATGTGTTTCATCAGCGAAGACAGAAATTATGCCACCCATTTTTACTTCGTGCAACTCACCCGTCACAAAACTCCTACAAAATCACCATTTTTTGCCTAGCTTGCTGGCTTTTTTTGTCCATTTATTAGGCAAGACTACCCGCTATGCCAGCAAATTCAACGGTCATCAAAACAGTTGAATTTATTTTTGAAAAACGAACGTAAGCACTATTTTTTTTGCTTTGTGTTCTGTTTAGTCGAAACAGTTGCAGTCGATTTCTCGCTGATTGCCCTCTCGTCGGAAATAAATTCACGGATGGCGGGGTAAACCACGTTGCGCCAACGGCTGCCCGAGAAGATTCCGTAATGACCGCAACCTTCAACTAGCAGATGTTTGCGACGTACATTCGGAATGTTCGAGCACAGCCCATGCGCCGCGTCTGTTTGACCGGGACAGGAAATATCGTCCAGCTCCCCTTCCACCGTCATTAGTCCAATATCGCGAATGGCCTTCGGGTCAACCCGTTCGCCTGAAATCTCCATCACACCGCGCGGAAGCTGAAACTCCTGAAAGACACGTTGCACAGTCTCAAGGTAGTAAGCCGCGTCCAGATCAATCACGGCGTTGTATTCGTCGTAAAACTTGCGATGCGTTTCGGCGTCCGCGCCATCACCCTTAATGAGGTCGCGAAAGAAGTCCCAATGCGATTTAGCGTGGTGATTCGGATTCATCGCGACAAAGCCGTAATGCTGCAAAAAGCCAGGATAAACGCGGCGTCCAAATCCTGGGTATTTTGCTGGCACGCGTGAGATTACGTGCTGCTCAAACCATTCAATGCCATGTTTAGTAGCGTAGTCGTTCACCTTTGAAGGATTGACCCGCGTGTCGATCGGCCCCCCCATCATCACCATCGATTTTGGGCGCATCGGATCGTTGCGCGCTGCCATCAGGCTAACGGCACACATCACCGGTACCGTAGGTTGGCACACGGAAATGACGTGAACGTCAGGTCCAAGCGATTGCAAAAACTCAATCACGTAACGCACGTAGTCGTCGAGATGGAAAAGCCCTTCCGACAGCGGCACGATACGGGCATCCCTCCAATCAGTAACAAAAACTTCATGATGCTGAACCAGCGAACGAACCGTGTCGCGCAACAACGTGGAGTGATGCCCAGAGAGCGGTGCCACCAACAAGATTCGCGACTCGCCCTTCGCCCCCACTTTCGAGAAGCGTCGGAGCTGGCAAAACGCCTTTTCTTCGACGACGGTCTCCTCGATAGCGTGCGTATGTTCATCAACAACTACGCTGTGGATACCGAAAGGAAGCTTCGGGTATTCCTGCGACAGTCGCATCGTTAACTCGCTTGACGCGGCCAACCAATCGCTCGCAGGCAATTCTTTCCAAGGATTGCCGGACGACTGCGCCCAGTTCATGCCCATTTGCGCGGCGAACCGCATCGGCGCGCCAAGGGACTTTTGCATTTCGTGAAAGGCGTACAGCATTAATTGTCTTCTTTGGTAATCAGTTGTTTTGTGTAGTCGCTTAAATCGAGCTCAAGCCGCGATCCAAGTCTTCGCGTAAATCGCCTTGCGACTCCAAGCCTACGGCGATGCGAATCAGGGTATCAGTGATGCCTGACGCATCCCTTGCCGCCTGAGTCATGCGCGAATGCGTGGTACTCGCCGGGTGCGTAATGGTTGTCTTGACGTCACCCAGATTGCCGGTAATTGACATGATCTTGACCGCGTCGACTACTTTCCACGCTTCGGCTTTGCCGCCTTTGACCGTGAATGAGAGCACGGCGCCACCGCCTGATTGCTGACGCTTCGCCAGCGCAGCGTTCGGGTGCGAATCGAGAAAGGGATAGTTCACTTTCGCGACCTTGGGATGCTCGGCAAGCCACTCAGCGAGCGCCAATCCGTTTTCGCTGTGCGCGCGCATGCGAATCGGCAACGTCTCCAAACCCTTCAAGATCACCCAGGCGTTGAACGGCGCCATCGATGGCCCTGTCGTGCGCAAAAAGTTGTAAACCCGTTCGCGACACAGCTCCTTTGTGCCCACCAGCGCACCGCCCATCACGCGGCCCTGACCATCAAGATGCTTCGACGCTGAATGCACGACGACGTCCGCTCCCAACAAGAGCGGTCGTTGCAGAATCGGCGTGCAGAAACAATTGTCAACGGCAAATACTGCGCCGACTTTGCGTGACATCTCGGCAATCGCCGCGATGTCGAATACCTCTGCCGTTGGGTTTGACGGCGTTTCCAGAAACACGAGCTTGGTGCCCGGTTTGATCGCTGCCGCCCACGCATCAAGCGAGGTGCTGTTCACCACTTCGCACGTGACGCCAAATTTACCCATCACGGGCGGGCCGAACACGTTGAGCGTCGAGCCAAACACGCTGCCGCTGGTGACAATGTGATCGCCCACCGAACACAGCGTCATCGCCAGTGTTGAAATCGCGGCCATGCCGGTGCTGGCGGCGATACAGGCTTCTGCGCCTTCGAGCGCGGCAAGGCGCTGCTCGAACATATCCACCGTTGGGTTAGTGAAGCGCGAGTAAATGTAGCCTGGCTCTTCGCCGGTAAAACGCTTGGCCGCCATCTCGGCGCTCTCGTGAACGAAGCTAACCGTCGGAAACAACGCTTCCGAATGTTCGTTGAAAGACGTACGCATTCCACCTGCCCGGATGGCTAGGGTGTCAAGAGATAGTTCTTTGTTGGTCATTTAGATTTCATTCGTGGGGTGCGGTTTCAACTCCCCCGCAGGTCATCGAACACAGTTAGCTTTCCGTTCATCTGAGCGTGAAAAGGTGCGCTGTTCACTGATCCGCACCAACCATCTCACCGCGCGACTCGTCACGAGAAAAAGCTAGTCCTTGCAAAAATTGTGGCGTGATGTCTCCCGTCACATAACACCCGTCAAAACATGACGCATCAAAGTCTTCTATGGCTAGATTGCCTGCGCGAATCGCTCGCTTCATGCCATCAATGGTTTGGTAGATCACTCGCTCAGCCCCGATCTCGGTGGCGACTTGTTCGTGCGTCTTGCCGACCGCGATCAGCTCGCTTGGCGTTGGCATATCGATGCCATACACATTCGGATAGATCACTGGCGGCGCGGCGCTCGCGAAATACACTTTGACCGCGCCCGCCTCTCTCGCCATCTGCACGATCTCGCGGCTCGTGGTGCCACGCACGATAGAGTCATCGACTAGGAGCACCGTTTTGCCCGCAAATTCGCTGGCGATTGGATTCAACTTCTGACGCACGCTCTTCTTACGCATCGCCTGGCCAGGCATGATGAAGGTGCGACCAACATAGCGATTCTTTACGAAACCTTCGCGATACGGACGGCCAATTTTCGACGCGAGTTCCAGCGCGCTGGGGCGTGACGAATCGGGGATAGGCACCACGACGTCGATACTTTCCCAATCCGTCAGCTTCATCACCTCATTGGCAAGCTCGTTGCCGAGGCGAATCCGCGCCTCATACACACTGATGCCGTCGATCACTGAGTCCGGCCGCGCGAGGTAGACGTATTCAAAAATGCACGGATGCAGCTTTGGATTGTCGGCGCACTGCTTGGCGTGAATATCGCCCGCAAAATCAATGTAGAGCGCCTCGCCCGGCGCAACATCGCGCTCGAATTTGAAGCCCAAAACATCAAGCGCGACCGTCTCGCTGGCGACCGCGTATTCCGGTCCCGCCATCGTGTCATTGCGGCCATAAACCAGCGGGCGAATACCGTGTGGATCGCGAAACGCGACGAGGCCATACCCTGCGATCATCGCCACCACGGCGTACGCGCCGCGACAACGCTGATGCACGCCGCGCACGGCGGTAAAAATCTTTTCCGGCGTGAGCTTCACGCCCTGCGCCGCACGCTCCAGCTCCAGCGCGAAGACGTTGAGCAGCACTTCCGAATCGCTATTCGTATTGATGTGTCGCGCGTCGACGTTGAACAATTCGCGCTTCAGCGATTCGCCGTTGGTCAAATTGCCATTGTGCGCAAGCGTTATGCCGAACGGTGAATTCACGTAAAACGGTTGCGCCTCATGCACGCTCACCGCCGAGCCCGCCGTGGGGTAGCGCGTATGGCCGATACCCGCGCTGCCAAGCAAGTCGCGCATATCGCGCGTGCGGAAAATGTCCAGCACCATACCTTTGGCTTTGTGCATGTGAAACACTGCACCGTCAGCGGTCGTGATGCCCGCTGCGTCCTGACCACGATGTTGCAGACACATGAGTCCGTCGTAAATCAACTGGTTTACGGGGCCGTGAGAGACGATACCGATCACACCACACATAGGCTAGTCCTCAACAAAGTTGTTTGCGTCGCGGAAAATTTGAATCGCTTTGCCAAATCGTCAGGCAACTTGCTGCGCAAGATGGCAGCGAACGTGACCAACGGTTTGGCCGTAGCGCTGTCACGCCACCAGGCCATTGTGCTCAAGTTGGTGGCGCCTGCGATAAACACTAACAAG
>JBBRGY010000296.1:0-4653 GCA_038223495.1 Burkholderiales bacterium
CATCGGCGAGGTATGCAAATCGCTTTCGATATCGGAACTTCAGTCCGTCGTGATAATGACCTGTGAATTCGAATAATTGCCACGGTGGATGTTTGTCAAAATCACTAACCTCCGTCATGTACGGATAGTGCCGATCGTTGCAATTCCTAAGCAAGACGGTTTGCGCGGCAAATTCGTCGCCACCAAGCACGCTAATACATTTGCGCTTCGTGACAAGTCGAGACCGCAAAACTGTCCTGACACTACGTCTTTGAAGCTGTAACGATATCTGGAAATATGCAAACAAAAGATGGTCGTTCTTGGGCTGAAATAGGCGATCCTCCAGCTCGGCGCGCCCCCAAAGCTGAAACTCCTGAACATGAAATTCGCGGATGACAGATATGAAAGCGTCTCGAGCCTTCTTGGAAAACTCGGACGGTGCTGCCAAGATCAGACCGTAAATTTTTTCTGATTGTTCGGCGAGGAGTCCCTTGGCGTAGTTCGCCAGCTTTAAAGGAGGGATTGACTTCTCTCGTTTGCATTGAATGAGCCAAATGCGCTCTGTAGCATCTGGCTGGCCGCCGTCAGCATCTAAATCACCGACCCTGACCAGCTCACGTCCTCGAACGTCAAAGCCATCATCGGCACCACTTTTGCCAGTCGCTTCTAGTGCAGACCAATCTCGAAAATCGTAAGTGAGTTGCCGAATAAGATCTTCGAATCGGTGTGGTTCGAGATCTTCAAAGTGAAGCGGATTTAGAGTGCGTGTCGCCGGTGCCATTGAGAATTCAATTGTTTGAAGATGCGATGGTTATCTGCTCACGCTCAACACAATACGTTCTGCACGGGTTGTTCGGTAAGTACTCGCTTAGCAGCGTATCACCGTTGAATGAATAGCGCGTTTGTAGATCGAAGTTGGTGAGCCGTCTAGGCGCTCCACCCAAACTCATTTGGCTCACTTGCGGAACCGTTTCCAATGAAGCATTGCAAGAACTTCTCACGCATCGCCTTGCGCCAGCTCTAGAAGGACTCTAGAGCACGATATCGTCGAACTCGGTTTAAGCGTTGCGTCCTTGGGCTGCGACTGCGTTCGATCTACGCCGCCTCCACCAACCCCGCAAACCGCCGAATCAAAACTGCGAGCGATTCCACTTCCAGTTTCGCAAACAAATTGGCGCGGTGCGTCTCTACGGTGCGTGGTGACAGTGTGAGGGCGCGACCGATTTCCTTGTTGGTTAGGCCTGCGACGATGAGGCTGAGCACTTCGCGTTCTCGTTCTGACAGCAGGGCGTAGCCTTCGCGTGACTCGCGGTCGGCGTTGTTGCGTTCGCGGGAGCGGACGTGTTGGCGCACTGCGTTTTGCAGCGCTTCCAGCAGTACCTCGTCGTCGACTGGCTTTTCGAGGAATTCGGCGGCACCGGATTTGAAGGCGCGGCGACACATCTCGACCGTGCCGTGGCCGGTGAGCATGATGATCGGTTGGTCGACGCCTTCACTTACCAACGTATCGAGGACGGTCAGGCCGCTGATGCCGGGCATGCGCACGTCGAGCACGATGGCACCAATGCTAACGCGGTCGAATTCGCGCATGAAGGCTTCGGGCGCGGCCCAGGTCTGCACGCGCAGGCCGACCGTGCTGATGAGGAGGGCGAGGCCGTCGCGTACAGCTGCGTCGTCGTCGATGAGGTGGATGAGCGGCGAGAGTGATTGCATGGTGCTCATTTCTTTGCGTCTGCGCCAACCGCAAGCGGCAGCGTGACGATGAATTCTGCGCCGTGCGGCAAGCGGTTCTGCGCGCTGATGCGACCGTCCATTTGGGTGACCAGCGATTCGCACACGCTCAACCCGAGGCCCAAGCCCGATCCATCACTGCGCGTGGTGAAGAACGGTTCGAACACGCGCGGCAACGCCTCTGGCGTAATGCCTGGCCCGTTGTCGGCAACGCGCAGTTCGCCGTGAGTCTCCGTTCGCGAAATGGTGAGCGTGAGGCGTCGATTGGTTGCGTCATTTTGTTCGAGCGCGTGCAGCGCGTTGGTCGCGAGATTGTGGATGACTTGCTCCAGCGCGACGGGGTCGACCCGGACTTCAACGTCGCTCTGACTCACAATTTCTGTGGTCACGCGATGCTCGCGACATTGCGGCTCCAGCAGATAGAGTGCGTCGCGCACGGCCTCGGCCAGACGCACGCGAACGCGCTCGGCGTGCGTGTCCGGGCGCTCGACCGTGCGACGCAGGCGCGTGAGCACGTCGGCGGCGCGGCGCGCCTGTTCACTTGCGCGCTGCATTGCGGTTTGTGCGGTGTCAATTTCGGGCGGAGACTCTTTTAGCAGTCGCATTGCGGCTTGCGTGTTGGCGAGCACCGCCGTGAGCGGTTGATTGAGTTCGTGCGCCATGCCCGCCGCAAGTTCGCCCAGCGTATTGAGCCGCGCGACCTGACCGAGCCGCAGCAGTTCTTCGGCGCGCGCACGCTCTCGCCGCTGGTGCATGAGCGTCGCGAACGCCGCGAGCAGCGCCGCTGTGCAGAGAACCCACGCGATCATCAGGTGCCACGGCAGTTCGGCCCAGCTCACGCAGCGCGCGACGACGACGTCGAACGGCTGACTGTCGGCGGCCAGATGTTTGCGAAAGTCAAAGCGCCAGCGCGCGTCAAAAATCTGGCCCGGTTGCAGCACGAACGATTGCCCGGCGTAGTCGAGTGTCACACGTACTGCGCTGTCGCGCCCCTCGTTTGCTGCGTTACCCGTCGGCCACTCGCTCCACGGCACCATCGCGCGAGCATCGATTTGCAGCGCGTAACTGTTCGGAACCGCCGCGAGCACAATCCAGTAGCGACCCTGCTGAAAATCCACGGGCCCGAGCGCGGGGCGGGACGTGGCGCGTGATACGTCCTCCGCCGCGTTGAGCGCAGCGTCATTTCCGGTGCCCGGCCACTGCGTACCCGACGCGCGCTTTTCCACGGCGATCACTTGCGGGTAAACCGACGACAGCCGCCGCTCGTGTTCGGCCTCGGTACTTTGTGATTGCAGCAGTCCGAGCGTGGCGAGCACGGCGTCGTGCTGCGATGCACGCTGGCTGAGCAGGCGATGCATGATCCGCGCATCAACCTCGAACGCTTCGCGCAAATGGGCGAGTTCGGCGCGTGCGAGCCACACCGCGCCGATACAAGCCAGTGCTAGCCATGCGGCGATCCAGGGCGCGTTTTGGCGCAGGCGAATAGTCATTCAACGATTGTCACATGTGTGATCAGCTTTTTCATAAAACCCTTATTCAATAGGGGCTCAGGCTTATATGGAGCGTTTGTTGACTTTGTCATTTTTATTGCTCTTGCCCCTATGCAGCGGCGTTTTCAGCGAAAAGCGGATGATCTGAAAGTGGCAAATGGGATCATGGTCGAGCGCTATTGTGCGCCTGCCTTTTCCAGCATCGCCACCATCTCGCGATAGCCGCGCGATTTGGCGAGCGCGAGCGGTGTGTTGCCCTGACGGTCGGTCAACTGCAAGTTGGCTTTGGCGTCAATCAACGCCTTTAACGTGGCCTGATGGCGCGCGCCGCCGTTGCCGAGCACGATGGATTCGATGACTGCTGTCCAGTGCAGATTGTTGACGTGATCGAGCGGCGCGCCCGCATTGATGAGTTGCCGGACCACACCGTCGTGGCCGAGATGTGCGGCGGCGATCAGGGCGGTGCCGTCGTAGCGGCTGGTCGTGAGCTTGGCGCTGGCACCGAGCGACAGCAAAACGCGCAAGGTTTCTTCGTCGTCAGCGACCGACGCGATGGTGACGGCGTCGTAAATGTCCTTCTCCAGCAGACCGAGATTCGCGCCCGCTTTTGCCATCGCGCGAATCGCGCCACGCTGCCGGGCGAACGCCGCCACGTGCAGCGGCGTGCGGCCGTAGCCGTCGCGCGCGTTAACGTCGGCCTTGCTCGCAGCCAGCTTTTCAATCGCCGCGACATCGCCGCGATGCGCCGCGAGATGCAGGCCGGTGTAGCGTGCGACTTCCGTTGCATCGGGGGCCACCTGCGCATGCGCGGGTACCGTGTGAAAGGCGAGGCCGATAGCTGTAGCGATCACGAGCGAAAACAGGCGCAGGTTCATGATGATCGGCTCCGCGTTACTTGAGTTGATCTTTGACTTTGTCGAGCGCGATCATCGCGCACTGCTCATCCAGATTGCCGCCCGGTGCGCCGCCGACGCCGACCGCGCCGATCACCTCGTTGCCCACCTTGATCGGCACACCGCCACCGAGCAGCAAGAAGCCGGGAATGTAGACGAGATTCGCCGCAGCCGGGTTCTTTTGCGAGCCATCCTGCATGGCGAGCGTGGTGTTCTTGGCCGAGGCTGAGGTGAACGCTTTTTGCTGGCTCGCAGCGAGCGTGTGCGGACCGGCGTTGTCGGCGCGCTGCACGGCACGCACGCCGCCTGCGCGATCGACCACCGTCGCTGCGACCGCGTAGCCGTTGGCGCTGCACGCCGCGACTGTCGCGCTGGCGATTTCGTTGGCTAACGCGAGTGAAATGTTGCGCTCGGTACGAACCGATGCGGACGGCGTTTGTGCGTGGGCGATGCCCGCGACAAGCGTTGCCGCGGTGGCAATGGATAGGGCAATTTTTGTAAATCGTTGCATGAAAGTTCTCCCTGATTTTCAGCGCAATCAAAGTGTTGCGCGATGGGAA
>JBBRGY010000297.1:0-4640 GCA_038223495.1 Burkholderiales bacterium
TGTTGAGCACGACTGTGTGTCCGATGTGAATGTCGGGGCGCGTTGGATCGAGCCCGAGCTTCGCGCGCAACGGCACGCCAGTTTTGATGCTGCGCTCGATCTTTTTGAGCATCTCGGCTTCGACGAGCAATTCGTCGGCGCCGCGTTTCATCATTTCGAGTTGTTCGTGTGGGGAGAGTGCCATGGTCATAGTCTTGTACGATTCGCTCTGATTTTCTCATCACTGAATGCGTGGGCGCTGCAATGCTGCTAAATGATTGCTACATCGGGCTGATGTCTGGCACCAGCGTGGACGGGGTTGACGCTGTTTTGGCTGATTTTGCTGATGGCAAAGTCAAGACGCTGGGTCATGTGCACTTGCCGTTTGCGCCTGAATTGCGTTCAGCGCTGCAATTGCTGATGCAAAGTGGCCCCGACGAAATTGAGCGGGCGGGCGACGCGTCAGTGGCACTCGCCCAATGCTATGCGCAGGCGGTTGTTTCATTGCTGGAAAAAGTGGGTATGAAGGCAGGGCAGGTGGCTGCGATTGGCGCTCATGGGCAAACGATTCGGCATCGTCCTGAACGAGGTTTCACCACACAGTTAAACGCGCCTGCGCTCCTGGCAGAGCTGACGGGTATTTCCGTTGTCGCGGACTTTCGGTCGCGCGATGTGGCGGCGGGCGGGCAAGGAGCGCCGCTGGTGCCGGCGTTCCATGCGGCGGTATTTCAGGGAGATCAGCCGCGCGCGGTTGTGAATGTGGGTGGCATTGCCAACGTAACGCTCATTCCTGCCAAGGGCTCACCAGACCCCGTGCGCGGATTCGATACTGGCCCAGGAAACACGTTGATGGACGCCTGGATTGGTCGCGAAAAGGGTGAAGAATTCGATGCCAATGGCGCGTGGGCTGAAACGGGAGCCGTCAATGAAGCGCTGCTAACTCGCCTGTTCTCTGAACCGTTTTTTTTGCGGGCTGCGCCAAAGAGCACGGGCCGCGAGCTTTTTAATCTTGCATGGTTGGATGCTCAGCTTGCAGCGTTCGCAAAGCCAATCAGTGCTGTTGATGTGATGCGAACTGCGGCCGAATTGACGATTCGCTCGGTGTCCGCCGCAG
The DNA here is from genome assembly GCA_038223495.1 of Burkholderiales bacterium. GTDB lineage: Bacteria > Pseudomonadota > Gammaproteobacteria > Burkholderiales > Casimicrobiaceae > Casimicrobium. The sequence continues at coordinate 1,094 of JBBRGY010000297.1, forward strand.
TAGGTGGGCGAGAGTGTTACGTGTGTGGCGGTGGCGTATTTAACGCGGTGCTAATGCGCGGTTGGACAAAAGCGAAATCGACGCAAGCGCTGGGTGTCGCTGCTATGCAGGTTGAGGCGCTAGCCTTTGCGTGGCTGGCACGCCAATGCTTCGCCAGCGCGCCGGGCAATGTGCCGGAAGTGACCGGCGCGAAAGGCCCGCGCATCTTGGGCGCGGTTTACCCGGCCTGAAACCTGCGGTTAGCTATTTGTGGGTGAGCCAAGCCGACAAGGCGCGCAGCCGGATTTCACCGCCGCCGGTGAATCCAGTCACGTTGAGTGATTTCAGCACTTGGTCGCCGGCTCCGCCTTCTTCGAGGTTTGTCAATACCTTAGCGACAATCGCCCGATCACCGGCGGGCAAGCCCGGTGAGGCCACTACGGGCAGCGCGGGCTGCGGGCGACCCTCGTAGATCACCTTGATCCCTTTCGCGGCCAGCGTGTCTTTTGCGCGTGCAGTGGACGGAATGCAGCCGACGGACGAGAGATTATTTTCGACGGCATACACGATGGCGCTGTACTCGTTGCTAAAGCGCCCGGTGTACTGTCGCCCCATAAAATCCCGCAGCTCGGCGGCGCAGACCTGACCGTACATCGTGTCGGCGCGCGGCATGGATACGGACATTCCGCTCAGGGCCTTTAGGTTCTCCACAGGTGCGCCCTTGCCGATGAACAGTGAAGTCACGTCAGGACGACCGGACGCAATAAATTCGTAACCCAGGGACGTCAGTGCTTTGGCAGCGAGGTCGGCGGCGTTGGTTATGAATAGGTCGTATTGGTTTTTTTCCATCCAGTCGAGGACGCGTTGCCGATCGCGGCTGTACGAAAGCTCGACCGGACGGCCGAGCGCTGTTTCCAATGATCGCTTGAGGACGTTAAAGCGCGACAGCGGTGGCAAAGCATCGCCATCCGCGCTGCTGTCTTCGTGAACTACCAGCTTGAGTGGGGCTGCGTCAGCCGCCGGCACGAGTGTTGTTAGCAGCGACATCGCCATTGTGGCTGCCGCAAGCGTTAGTGACTTTCGATTCATACGATACCCCCGAGTTTTTATTTGAGATGCTGGCGTTCCTCGACTATTCTGCATAAAAGCATATTGCGTGCCTGTCATTTGTTGAATAGCTTTTTCGTCAAATGACGTTTTGTCGGGGGCTATGTCGCAATATCGCCTAAAGGCGACTTTGTGGATATTGAGCTGAAATCCCTTATAGAAACGTGCTTTCAAGAAAAAGTTGTAAGTTCAAAAGTCGTAAAAAAAGCACTCGAAAGTGCTTTTTTTGGAACGTTTTATACAAAATCAAGCGCTGAATGAGTTTCCGCAGCCACAGCTTGACGTTGCATTTGGGTTCTTGATGACAAATTGCGCACCCTCCAATCCGTCGCTGTAATCGATTTCTGCGCCGACCAGATATTGATAGCTCATGGCGTCAATCAACAAAGTCACGTCGTTTTTCATCATTTTGGTGTCGTCTTCGTTGACTTCTTCATCGAAGGTGAAGCCGTATTGAAAACCAGAGCAACCGCCGCCCGTGACAAACACGCGCAGTTTGAGGTTGGGGTTTTGCTCGTCAATGATCAGATCTTTCACCTTGTTCGCGGCAGCGTCGGTGAAGTTGATTGGGGCGGGCAGTTCGGTCATTGCGTTCATTGGGTACTCCTGAGCATCGCGTCGGTCGAGCAATCGTGATCGTTGCTCACATCCTATTATCAGGGTGCTGGCTTGGGAATTCAACCGCGCTCATGATGTGGGATTGGCAATTCACTTGCCTTCGTTGCCGATTCGCTTCAGTTCCACCACGTCAGCCGTGCCTTGCTGCACATGTAACAGGCGCCCATCGACCACCGCGCCAACCTGCATTTCGATGGTGCGATAGCTCACATCACCAGTGATCCGCGCATTCGGCAACAGTTCCAGATATTCGGTGGCGCAGACCGGTCCATTCACAGTGCCGTCGATCACCACGTGCGACACGCGAATCTCACCGTTAACCGTAGCTTTTTCGCTCACGACCAACGTGGACGGGGCGTCTGAGGCCGAATGAATGAAGCCTTTGACGACGCCATCGACGCGCAAGCCGCCCGTAAAGAGGATGTCGCCGCTAATGGTGGTCGATGAGCCAATCAGGCTGTCGATCTGCTTCTGCGGGACGTGATTTTTTTTGCGACCGAACATCTCAAATATCTCCTGAAAAATCATGGCGCGTTCACGCCCTTACAGTTGCAGCGATTGCTGCGCGCGGGGCTCTTTGCTGCCCGCAGGAATCACCCGCATTTGCAGCGTCTTTAACTGCGCGTTGGCGGGCACTTTAAAAATGCCTTCAACGCGTTGATACGTCTTGAAATCCAATGCCAGCGAGGCTACCAGATCAGGTTGTTCGTCGGGCAAATTGATGTTGATGCGTTTGCCGTCGGCGACGATCGTGGCGATCAGGGTGAGCTTGCCTTTGAACGGTGCGTCAGCGCTGCCCTGCACCACCAGGGCACGGAAACGATAGCTGTCGACCGTTTCGCGTTCGGCCTGCATTCGCTGCACAGCAAGGCCATTTTTGCTGCCAGCGGCGCTGCCTATGAGCTTCTCGAAGAATGCGCTTTCTTCTTTGAGCTGTGTGTTTTCCTGCTGCAACGAGATAATCTGCTTCGACAACACATCTTTTGCACCCACTGCCATTTGCGCGCTGTTGGCGAGTTCGATGTTGTTTTGCTTCAGCCGCTCATTGTCGACACGAAGTGAAACCACTTCAGTGTTTAACCGCTCTTGTTCGTCGCGCACTTTGCCAATGTTGAAGCCCGCAAAAATGCGACCTGCGTCGAATCCGCCATAGAAGAGCCCTGCGAAAACAAGCGCAGCGACGCCGATAATGGCGCCTTTAACTTTCCACGACCAATGTGTGCGCACCGAGAGCTTTGGCGCGGAAATACCAAAGCGTCGGCGCAGGCCGGAAATGATGCGATCAGAGCGGAGCAGAGCCATCAGCGGTCGTGAAATCTGTCGTCGACTACGGCGACAGCGGCATCGTTAACAAGCCGTCCGTTTCCGGCAAACCAAACATCAGGTTCATACACTGAACCGCCGCGCCGGCCGAGCCTTTGACCAGATTGTCCTGCACCACCAGCACTATAAGGGTGTCGCCATTCTGCGGGCGATGCAACGCGATGCGCAGCGTGTTGCTGCCGCGCGTGGAGCGGGTGTCTGGCGTGCTGCCAAACGGCATCACGTCGATGAACGCTTCGCCTTTGTAAGCGTCGACAAACAGCGCTTGCAACGCGTCGTTGGTCATCGACAAGCCTTTGCCAGTGAGCGTCGCGTAGAGCGTCGAATGCATGCCACGGATCATCGGCGTTAAATGCGGCGTGAAGATCAGTCGCACCTTATCGGTCGTCATTTCTTGCAAACGCGCTTCCGTTTCCGGATGATGGCGATGGCCCGATACACCGTACGCCTTAAAGTTATCGCCCGCTTCGGTGAACAGGTAATCGACTTCGGCTTTTTTACCCGCTCCAGAAACGCCGGA
>JBBRGY010000298.1:0-4621 GCA_038223495.1 Burkholderiales bacterium
GTTCCACTTTGCTGCTGACAGGCCAATGCCAATGCGAACAGTGCGAGCGAATCCTTGCCGAAGTGCGCCGCCAAGCGCTTCTCGACGACTTCGTGCCCGGCGATCGGGCTCGCCTCGTTCTCACGCTGCGAGCCCAGCAGCACGGCGGCGATCAGGTCGTCGCGATCGGTCTTCGCAGACAATCGCTGCCACTGCTGCGTGCGGTATTGCGTTGCTTGCGCCTGGGTCGCCCTTTCCAGCGGCGTCGATGATGCTGCGGCAGGTTCGTCCGCGCTGGCAGAAGCGCAAACGGTGATGGCAGCCGCGAGGACAGCCACGGCCAGTGCAGCGATACGCAGGCTGCGAAGACCAGGTGAATGACGATGAGTGGCAAAGGGGTGCATGGCTGCTCCTGATAAGCGACCCATCGGTGATGGGCCTTCTTTCCTCTCATAAGTGGAGGAAGAGATCTATGACAGCTCTCGCCCCGGCAGGCCATCGATGGGACAGACCTCGGAACTTTCCACCTCGGGAAACAAGGCTCGCTAAGGTTCGCGTGCACCGTTTCTATCCCTGGCTCCGCACGCTTGATCGCTAACTACCTTAATTGAACCGGCTGATTGCTGTCGCTCGCGATTGACCGGAAAAGGTCGGAAGCGACACTCGTGTATCGATTGACAGCCGCGGCAGCGCGCCTGAACATCAAGCGCATATCCCTGATTCCGGGATCTACTTAGCGTTAACCCAGTGGAGCATTACATGTGCCGAATCGGCGTTTGCGCCTCAATCTTTTGCTGCTTGATCGCAGGATGCTCACTACAACCACACTCGGATGCCGACGGCAAAATGACTGCGTCTGCTACGGCAACGACAGCTACCGATGGTTCTATTGAGGTTCGCCAGTCAACTTCGGCAGAACTAGCAAGCGTCAATCAAATTGCCGCCAAAACTGATGCTATTGATCAACGTTACCCGGCTCCGAATCCACCACCATTAAGCAGCGCCGCTAGCGCTGTTCATGTTAGCGCCCCAGGCGTGCTTGAGCTAAGTGATGGCAGACTAATCCAAATGGATGGGGTTCGATGCACCGTCCACGGAGCTGAGCACATATCTAAATTTGCTTTAAATTCAACCACAAAAGTAGTCTTCTCTCCTTCCGAAACTACAAACCAGAGTCCAGTAGTAGCAGATGTCTGGTTAGTTAATTCTTACTCAGATTCTTCCTTTGGACCCAGCTTTTCGCCAATCACAGAAGTAGCATTGATAAATGGCTGGTGCGCTCCGGATCCCACTTCAAAGAGCAAATTGCGGACACGTTACGTCGCTATTTTCAATGCTTTTGAGAAGCCTCGTTAACTGGCAAGAGCGGTCTAACAATTCGTTCAAGCGGACGTGCCTTCGGCACGCCGCTTAATTCAGGCGTCGAGAAGTGACGTTTGATCGATCGTTTCAAGGCGGGGCTTCGGCCATGCGCAGCTCATCGCGCCTTCGTGCATTGACGATGGTCAGCAGCTTGCGCATCCAGGCCACCAGCGCGACCTTTCCGAGTTTTCCGCGTGCTCGCAGTTGCCGGTAATGCGCTCTCAGTGTTGGGTCCCAACGCACCGCCGATAGCGTGGCCATGTACAGCGCCACCCGCACCGGCGCACGGCCGGTGAGGTCAATGCGGTCTGCTGCTTGTGTGCTTGCCAGTAGAGGCAATGTCGTACGACTCTTATTACATCCGAATCCGGAAATTTTCCATAAAGTACATTGAAACAATGACTTGCAATTACACACCTAACCCGAAGGCGCATGATGGCCGCTGATTGCTCCTCCCTCGTCTCCAAAGTCTGGAACTACGCCCACGTCCTGCGCGACCAGGGCATCGGCTACGGCGACTACGTCGAGCAGATCACCTTCCTTCTGTTCCTCAAGATGGATCAGGAGCGCAGCGAGCATCTGGGCGAGCCGTCGATCATTCCAGCGAAGTGGAGCTGGGCGAAGCTGGGGCCGTTGTCCGGCGACGACCTGGAGTTACAAAACCGCCACACGCTGGAGGCGCTGGCCAAGGAGAAGGGCCTGATCGGCACCATCTTCCGCAAGGCGCAGAACAAGCTCACCGACCCGGCCAAGCTCAAGCGCGTGGTATCGCTGATCGATGCCGAAACGTGGATCGGCATCGGCGTGGACGTGAAGGGCGCGATCTACGAGGGCCTGCTGGAGAAGAATGCTTCCGAGGTGAAGTCCGGCGCAGGCCAATACTTCACACCGCGCCCGCTCATCAATGCGATGGTGCAGGTGATCGATCCGCGCATCGGCGAAACCGTACATGACCCGGCCTGCGGCACCGGCGGCTTCCTGCTGTCGGCCTACGATCACATGAAGGCCCAGCCCGGCGCGCAGGACCGCGCCCAGCAACGCAAGCTGCGCGAGAAGTCGCTGAGCGGCACAGACATCGTCGATGAAGTGGTGCGCCTGTGCGGCATGAACCTCTACCTGCATGGCATCGGCAATGGCGAAAGCCCGATCAAGTCCGGCGACGCGCTGGCCGCCGATGCGGGCGATCGCTATAACGTGATCCTCACCAACCCACCGCTCGGCAAGAAGAGCAGCTACCGCGTGGTCGGCGAAGACGGCGGTATCCAAAGCGAGCAGGAAACCTACGAGCGCGGCGACTTCAAGTTCACCACCAGCAACAAGCAGCTCAACTTCATGCAGCACATCTTCACGATCATGGAGAGCGACGGCCGCGCCGCCGTGGTGCTGCCCGACAACGTGCTGTTTGAAGCAGGCAGCGCCGGCGAAGGCGTGCGCAAGCGCCTGCTGGAACAATTTGACTTCCACACCCTGATGCGCCTGCCGACCGGCATCTTCTACAAGCAGGGCGTCAAGGCGAACGTGCTGTTCTTCGACAAACACCCGCCACGCGCGGACGGCAAGCCGAACTCGAAAGACCTTTGGATCTACGACTACCGCACCAACATCCACCACACGCTAAAAAAAAATCCGCTACAGGCGTCCGACCTGGACGACTTCATCAACAGCTATTCCGCCAGCAACCGCAGCAAGCGCAAGGAAAGCGATCGGTTCAAACGCTTCCCCGTCGCCGACCTGCTCAAGCGCGACAAGCTCAACCTCGACATCTTCTGGCTCAAGGACGACAGCCTGGACGACGTGGACAGCCTGCCAGCGCCCGACATCATCGCGGCCGAGATCGTGGAGAACCTGCAGGCGGCGCTGGAGGCGTTTCAGTCTGTGGCGGATGAGTTGTCGGGTGTAGCGAAAGACGAGAGCTGACGGCTCATTGCGGCCCCCCTCAAGACGCACTCCAGCCGCGCCAACACGAGGGTATATTTGGGGGTGCATTTTGATTGGAGCAACGCACGGCATAGGTTCGGCAATGGTTTAATGGCCTCTTGCGAGTCCTATCGCCTACCAAATTGAATGCTTTTGAGTCCCCATACTCATGAAAACCCGCCTTGGTGGCGGGTTTTTTGTTTACGGATGTCCAGTGCTTTTCAGATGAAATCACGTCGCCGGATACATGCTCGAAGGATCCCCTATCCCAACGCAACTGTGTGCGCTTCCAGCTGAGCAATCAGAACGGCCAAAATTGGGGAATCAGCCACATTGAGAGCGCACAGAACAAGGCGATCAGTGGCGTCCCGACTTTGATGAAATCGCCGAATTTGTAGCCACCGGCGTAATACACCATCGTGTTAGTGGGATAGCCTGTTGGCGTTGCGAACGACGTCGCTGCGGCGAATGCGACCGCGACGACAAAGGGCTGCGGGTGTAAGTGCAGCGATTGGGCAACCGAAATGGCAATGCCGACCATCAATACAACGGCAGGGTTGTGGCCCATCAGTTCGGTGAGCAGGGCTGTTGATAGATAAACCATGAGCAATGCCCACAACGGATGGTGCAATCCGACAAGTTGCATACCGAATTGCACCGCGACATGTGCCAGCCCGCTATTTTGTATCGCGATACCCAGAGGCAAGATCGCGGCCAGCAAGATGACGATCTTCCAATCCACACCTGCATACAAATCCTTGCGTCCAAAGCAGCCCGCCGCCGCCATTGCTACCGCACCCGCGATCGCCGCCACCGGTATCGGTAGCCAATGCATCCCGGATACCACCACCACGCTGGCCATTATCACCAGCGCAGCCACTGCCCGCCTCGGCGTGCGGCGGGTGTCCTCCCGTTCGCTCAGAACCAGCAGGCTTTCATCGGCACGAATCGCGGGAATCGCATCCTCGCTCACCAACAGCATCAAGACGTCACCAGCGGCGAGACGGGTGTCACTCAACTTTTCGCGGAATACCTTTCCACGACGATGAATCGCCAGCGCAATCGCGTCGTACGCCCTTCGGAAGTCAAGCTCGGCCAATGTCTGGCCTTCGAGATAGCTGCCGGGATTTAGCATCGCCTCCACAAGGATCGGTGCGGTGTCTTTGTCGTGGCCGTAGCGGCTTTCGGGTTGAAGTTCGAGTTTTGCATTGCTGCGGAAGTTCTCGATTTTGTCCCACTCCCCGCGGATCAATAACACATCGTCAGCCGCGAGCGTTTGCGATTGCGGATCCCACAAATGCTCATCGCCGCGCAAGAGTTCCATCGCATAAACGCCATAGCTTGATCGAAGTTTCGCGTTGGC
>JBBRGY010000299.1:0-4617 GCA_038223495.1 Burkholderiales bacterium
TCAACGTGTGGGGTCTTTATGACATTGCCCTGAACGTCGGCGATAGCCATAACCGCAATGGCGCAGATGAATAGCCGGCAAACTCTTCGATAGACGTCGTTCGCCATATTGATGAAGAATTGACTACGAAGTTGTTCTAACGGCAAGATCATTGCGAGGGTGCGCGACGAAGCGGCACTCGGAGGTATTGGACGAGTGCAATTTACTGTTTGTTTATTAAGCCAGCCTTAAGGGCTGGCGCGCTCGCTCAAGTAAGCGTCGACATCCGGCCAGGTGGTGTGACGGGCGACAAGGGTTGCCACCTTCGCGACTCGTACGAAGTGTCGAGAGCACTGTGGCAATCAGGAAAGCTTTGGCTCAAATATGGGCCGTGCCTTTACGGTGGTAGTCCGATCTCGACAGTTTCGCGATGGCTGACAGGCTATCCGAGCGCTAGACAATCCACCAGATGAATGGCAACGTCCATTCAACCATTTCGGGCGCGGGGGCAAACAGAATCCGGCGGCAGTGGCCAAAAGAAAGGGTGTGAGCAATGGTTGTCTCAGGCGGAACTGGTACGCGATAGCCAGCAGCGAACGCCGGTATCGCCGACATCGGTCTTCGTGGCCAATCAGCTGTGGCACGTGGCCGATGTTGCACAGCGCTGAAGCGCGGGCCAATGGATTGGGTGGACTATGTCGAAATGAGTCTTCCCGCCAAAATATTGCCATTGATGGGCTATAACGCACTGAATCAATCAAGAGAACCAGTGCATCATGATTCTGATCGTTTCGATCCTCCGAAATGTCGCCGGAATCTGCCTTGCAGCACTCGCGATGACGGCATGTGCGCGGGATTATCCCAGCCGCCCGAACACGCTGGTGGTGCCGTTTCCGCCCGGTGGCGTCGCTGGCAACGTCGCGCGACCCGTGGCGCAGGCGCTTGGTAAGCAGCTTGGGCAGCCCGTCATCATCGAAAACGGGCAGGGCGCGGGTGGCGGTATCGGCACGGCGCAGGTCGCAAAAGCTGACGCCTACACGTTGTTGTTGGCGCTGTCCTCAATCTCCATCATCTCTGAAGCTGACAAAGTGTTGGACCGCGCACCGCTGTTTACGATAGATCAGTTGACGCCGATTGCGCGTTTTACGGCTGATCCTGTGGTGCTGGCCGTGCGCGCGGAATCGCCCTGGAAATCCTACGCTGATTTCATCACTTACGCCAAAGCCAATCCGAAGCAATTGAATTACGGCTCTTCCGACTATTGCGGCACCATGCATGTACCGATGGAGATGCAGGCCTCCAGCTCTGGCGCGAGCTTTACGGACGTGCCGTTTACAGGCGCAGCGCCTGCTGTGACAGCGCTACTGAGTAGATCGCTGGACGCGGTCGCATCAGGGCCATCAACAGTGGTGCAGCATGTGAAGGCGGGCATGCTGCGTGTGCTCGCCAGCTGTGGCCCAGAGCGGCATCCGGCGTTGCCTGACGTGCCAACACTATGGGAACCTGGTGTGCCTGTGGAATTCGCGCAATGGGCAGGGTAATTTGCGCCGAGCGGCACACCAGAGCCCATTGTCAATGCAATGCGAAAAGCGGCGCGCGACATGCAGCATGACGCGGCCTTCAAGCAAACATTCGTCACGCTGCAAACGCCCACTGGCGTATCTCGACGCTCTGGGGTTCCGTGCTTACTGGGACATGGACGCGAAGAAGAAGGCAGATGTGGTGCAACGGATTGGCAAAGTGGAGTGATGCAACGTAATCTTCAGCTCGCCATTCAGCGTCCAATCTGTCGGGAAAATACAGTGAATTATTTAGCGACTATCAGCGCCGCTTTGGCGATGGCCGCCGCAGCCTTGTTAACAGCCTGTGCTAGCACTATGCCCTCAAAAAGTTCATCACCGAACGCCACCGTTTTGCATGCACTGGCACCTGGTGGCACCCTTCGCGCTGCCATCAATTTTGGTAACCCCATCCTGGCCAACAAGGATGCAAAGACGGGCGAACCATTCGGCGTCTCTATCGATATCGCTCGTGAACTTGGCAAGCGTTTGCACGTACCCGTCGAGCTTGTGCTGTTCAATTCGGCCGGTAAAGTGGTCGACGCGGTGAGCGCGAACGAAGTGTCGATTGCATTCGTCGCCATCGATCCCGTGCGGGCGACGACGACCGCTTACACCGCGCCCTACGTCATCATTGAAGGCGCATACCTTGTGCGTGACAATTCATCCCTACGCGACAACGCCGAAGTTGATCGTGCTGGAACGCGCGTCGTTGTGGGTGCTGGCAGCGCGTATGACCTTTATCTCACGCGCGCAATGAAGAATGCGACGCTCGTTCGTGCCCCAACGTCGCCACTCGTGACGGACGAAATGCTGAGGCAGAATCTTGAAGTTGCCGCAGGGGTCAAACAACAGCTTCAAGCCGATGCGCTGCGCGTGGGTGGCGTGCGTTTACTGCCGGGTCGTTTTATGGTGATTAATCAGGCGCTGGCGATGCCACTTGCGCGCGCTGAAGCCGCTGACTCTCTGAAGGCCTTTATCGAAGAATTGAAAGCGACTGGATTTGTCGCGAATGCACTGGAGAGGCATGGCATAAAAGGGGCTCTGGTTGCGCCACTAGCGCCGTAGCCAGCGCATTGATACGAGATAGATTTACTAACAATAGTTATTCAAGGAGGATTTATGAAATGTTCAAAACTTTGCTTTGGCATTGCCATCGCAGCTGGCGTCAATCTCATGCTGTGCGCTGGTTCTGCTAGCGCAGAGACAACATATCCGACAAAGCCCGTGAGGATCCTGGTTGGCGCATCCGCAGGCGGTGGCACTGACATTGTCGCTCGCATGCTTGCCGAGAAGTTTGGCGTGGCGTTCAAAGAGGCATTCGTTGTAGAGAACCGGCCCGGTGCTTCGAACACCATCGCTGCAGATATCGCCGCGAAGGCAGCGCCCGATGGCCACACCTTGTTGGTTGCGACCAATACCGGCCAGGCCATCGCGCCGCATCTCATCAAGCTAGGCTTCGACCCGATCAAGGATTTAACGCCCATTGCGCTGATTGTCACCGTACCTAATGTGCTCGTGGTCAACCAGCAGGTCGGTGCCAAGGACGTGAAGGATCTCATCGCGCTGATGAACGCCAAACCGGACACGTTCACGTACGCGTCATCTGGCGTTGGCAGCACACAGCATCTCGCGGGCGAGGGCTTCAAGCTTGCCACGGGCGTCAAGATGACTCATGTGCCCTACAAAGGCAGCAGTCAGGCACACCTGGATATGATCGCCGGAAGCGTTCAAGTCATGTTCGACACCACGTCGTCTGCAATGGGACAGATCAAGGCGGGCAAACTTAAGCCGCTCGCTGTTACCTCGCCCAAGCGCTCTGTAGAGTTGCCCGAAGTGCCGACGCTGGCTGAGGCAGGCGTCACGGGCTTCGAGATGACGACCTGGTACGGTCTTTTTGTGACGACCGGAACACCCAAAGACGTGGTCGTGCGATTGGTTAATGAGACCAACAAAATTCTGCGCCTACCCGATGTGCAAGCGCGTTTGCGCAGCCTCGGCGGCGAGCCTGGAGGCATGACGGTTGAGCAATTCGCCGTGCTGAACAAATCCGAGTTTGATCGGTTCGGAAAACTCATTCGTGACGCTAACGTGAAGCTCGACTGATGAAGCCGAACATTGCACTGGTGATTGGCGATCCAGCCGGTGTCGGCCCCGAGTTGGTCACGAAGCTGCTTGCCGATGGCACCGCCGCGCAGCAGGCCAACATTTTTGTGATCGGCAATCGCGCATCATTGGCTGACGCAGAACAGGCGACGGGTATCGCGCTTGATCTCGCGACCGTTGAGCAAGGCGATATCGGCGCTCGGGACTTGGCCTCGCCAGTCATGCTCGCGTGGGATGGCATCGATACCCCCGGTTTTGTGTGCGGTCGCGCCGAAGCTGCCAATGGGAAATTCATGATTGACATGCTGACGCTGGGCGCGCAGTTGACGCATGCCGGGAAGACCGATGCGCTCTGTTTCGCACCACTCAATAAGGGCGCATTGCGTGCGGGTGGCATGCAACAGCAGGACGAGTTGCGCTGGTTTGAAGACCTGTTGCGTTGCCACACGTACACCGGCGAATTAAACGTCCTCGACACGCTCTGGACCTCCCGTGTGACCTCTCATGTTGCGCTTAAGGACGTGAGCGCACTGCTCACGCCCGAAGGAGTGGCCGATGCGGCAAACCTCATCACCGAATCGTTAAAAGCTTCGGGGAAACAGTCGCCGCGCGTGGCTGTGTGCGGACTCAATCCGCACAATGGTGACAATGGGAACTATGGCACTGAAGAGATAGATATCATCGCGCCCGGCGTTGCGCTGGCGCAGTCGCGCGGTATCCCGGTCGATGGACCGTTCCCGGCTGATACGATTTTTCTTCGCGCAAAAAATGGTCACTACGATGGCATCGTCACCATGTATCACGATCAGGGTCAAATCGCCATGAAACTCATGGGCTTCGAGCGCGGTGTTACGGTGCAGGGCGGCTTGCCGATCCCGGTCACTACACCCGCTCACGGCACTGCCTATGACATCGCGGGGCAGGGCGTTGCAAATGTAGGCGCGACCCAGAATGCGTTCAATCTTGCGTGCCG
>JBBRGY010000300.1:0-4617 GCA_038223495.1 Burkholderiales bacterium
AATGAGGAACGTGATGTCGTCGACTGCTTGTGGCGTGACGCCTCCGTGAAACGGAAGGCAAAGCATTTCGCGCGCAGCGCGATGGCTGATCGGAAGATTGTGAGGAAAAGCATCCGGTTGCGCTCGGTAGTGCGGAAAGTCTGAGCACAATGGATAGAAGTATCGTCTGGCGAAGATGTTGTGCGTTCTCAGCAGACTGAATGCGGCGTCACGTCGCTGTGACGTGTTAGCTGCGTTGCCGTTGTTGATGCGAATGACAAAATATTGCTCACTCTGTTCGACGCCGGGCGGCAGGTCAAAAATGTCAACGCCATCAATCGACGCTAGCGCTTGCCGATACCGCTCACGGAGCAGCTTCCGCTGCGCGCGCTCGACTTCCACGCCGGGCAGAACAGCGAGCCCGAGTGCGGCACTGGCTTCTGGGAATTTGCCATTACTTCCGCACTGCGATACTGTGGATTCATCGGCGATACCGAAGTTCTGCATCTGTTCGCAGGCGCTACGAAGTTGCGCGCTATTCGCTACTAGCACGCCGCCTTCGCCACAATGCGTCAACTTGCTGGCGTGCAGGCTGTAGATCGTGGCGTCGCCCCAGCGGTGAATGGGTTCACCGTTTGCGGTGGTGCAAAACGCGTGTGCTGCATCGTAAATCAATGCGAGTTTGTGACGAGTCGCGATTCTCTGCAAGGCTTCATGGTCACAAGGCTGGCCGTAAATGTGTACCGCGAGGATGGCCGACGTGCGTGGCGTAATCGCGGCTTCTACGCGTGCGGGATCAAGCGTTAGCGACGTCGTATCGATGTCACAAAAGACCGGACGCGCACCCGCCCACGTGATTGCGTGTGCTGATGCCGCAAACGAAAACGCTGTCGTGACTACTTCGCCGCAAACGTTCAGTGCGCGTAGCGTGGTTGTAAGCGCCATAGTTGCGTTGGCAAAGAGCAGTGGTTTTTCGCAGCCAAGATTGCTACCGAGCTGGGCTGCGTACTCTTGATGCAGCACGCCATAGTTACTGTATCGCCCTTGGGCACACACGCGTTCGAATAGCGAGCTCAACAGATAAAGATCGGGCGCAACTGAGCGGGCCACGGACAGCGGTTCAAGCTGCACACGGTCAAGGAACAGAGGCTCCCTTGATGCTTCGGATTTTGGCACCTTATTACTGACCAACCTTTAGATGCAGGCTGTTTAGAAGCGGTGCGTATCGTGCGCGGTCGGCATCAATCAGCCTTTGAACGGTTTCGCGATTGGGGGACAAAAATTCCATACCTGCTGCGTCTGTACGCTCTCGCGTATCGCTCGCCAGTTGCGCTTGTCGCACCGCGTTGGTTAGTTGGTCGGTGCGCGAGTCAGACAACGCACGCGGGCCATACAGACCGTACCAAGGTTCGAGATAGAAACCCGGCATACCCTGCTCGTGCAATGTACCGGCCTGGGGCCATCGCGGGGATCGCTGGTTGCCCGCCACGGCGATGATGCGTAGCCTGCCATCTCGCGCAAACGGAATAAGACGCGCGAGATCGGTCGCCACGATGTCAATGCGATCCCCGATCAGCTCTGTCGTCGCCAGATTGGAGCCGCGGAATGGCACATGAATCATCTGCAGTTGGTGATGATGCGCAATCATGGCGACAGTGAGATGCGATGAGCCGCCGACTCCGGCCGATCCATAACTAAGCTTACCGGGGTGGCGCTTTGCATACGACACAAGATCATTGATGTCGGTGATCGGTAACTCGTTTCGGACTGCGATTGCAAATGGGATTCGAGCCACGCCAGCAAGCAACCTGAAATCGTGAGCCACGTCATATCCGGGGTCGCGGTCGAGCAGCGTGGCGAGCACCAAATTGTTGCCGCCGCCCAGCCCGACGGTATTGCCATCGGGTGGCGCCTTGACTACTGCGCGAGCCGCAATGCGGCCACTAGCTCCGGGGTGGTTCTCAACGATTACATCCTGGCTGAGTGCACGGGCAAGTGCAGGCAAGAATATTCGCGCGACGGTGTCAGTTTGTCCGCCAACCTCTTGCGCGATTATCTTTAGTGGCCGCGAGATCGGCGCGTGCACGTAGGCGAATGCGCGTTGTAAAGGCGCAGTCGCGGCGACCAACGTTGCGCCTCCGAGACTCTGTAACAAATAACGGCGTGACTTCGGCCCCATCAATATCCCCGATCGGTGCGTGTGAAAGCGCATTGAATTGGTGAATCAGGTAAACGAATATGAAAATTTGCCGGGCGTCGACATGAAGCACGCGCCTGACAATTCCTGAATGATCTGAAGTTTATCGAAGCATCGACGAAGCGCAGTCTTGTACGTTCATTCCACGAAACGGCGTAAATGCAAGTTACTGAATGGCCAACGAGTGATTGGTATGTTTTCGGAATGCCGCCCGAGATTTGTGGGACCCGTCAAATGGGAAACTCAGATCCTCGCCACAAGATGCAACGGAAGCGAGAGGCGAAAAAAAACCCGCCGAATTCTCGGGCGGGCTTTTCTGTGGCAGCGGACGCTGCTTATTTCAGCTTGATCTCTTTGTACAGAACATGCTTGCGGGCGACTGGATCAAATTTCTTGATCGAGAACTTTTCGCTCATGGTCTTTTTATTTTTGGTGGTCGTGTAGAAGTGACCAGTACCAGCGGACGATTCGAGTTTGATTTTTTCACGCATGATTAATGTCTCCCCGAATTAGATAACGCGACGCGCACGAAGATCGGCGAGGACGACGTCAATGCCGTTCTTGTCGATCAGGCGGATGCCAGCGGTGGAAAGGCGGAGGCGGATGAAGCGGTTTTCGCTTTCGATCCAGAAGCGGCGGCTTTGCAGATTAGGCAGAAAGCGGCGCTTGGTGTGGTTGTTGGCGTGAGAAACATTGTTTCCCACCATCGGCTTCTTGCCGGTGACGATACAGACGCGTGACATTTCGGTAACTCCTGTGACTTCAGACGCGCCCCTGTGCGGTGTGAAGGATCTAAGCGCCGCAAACGTCGAATGGACCGCTAGCGCTCGGGTGTTAGATAAATCAGGGAAAGCCCGCCATTATAACGGGGGAAAGTCGGTTCCGACAAGCAGGCGGTCGAGGACTAAAGCAGTTCCGCAAAATACTCATGCGCAGCCGTGTTAACCGTAGAGATACGCAGCTCTACCGGCTCATCTCTCATGTCAAAGGCAGTTCGGCGGATAGTGAGCACTGGCGTTCCGGGAGCAAGCTCGAGCAATTTGGCATGGTCGGCGGACGCGGCTTCGGCGCGCAGCCGCTCGTCGGTACGCACGACCGTGATGCCAAACGCCTCCTGATAGAGGTTGTAAATGGTGTTCGGACGCGCTTTGAACTGGGCGGGCGAGAGCTTTTCAAAGCGCGCCTGATCAATGGTGATGTCGTCCACAGAGACGATTTCACCGACCAGAGAGAGTCGGTTGCGCATATGAAATGTGGGCGCGCCCACCGCGATTTTCAGGCGCGCAGCCACCTCGGCGTCGGCGACCGACTTGTGAAAAAACACGGATTCGACGAGCGGATAACTCTTCACCCCGGTTTGCGGCACGATGTGAAAAAAGTAGAACAGCAGCCGTTCACGGTCGTGCGAGGCAACGAAGGTGCCCTTGCCCTGCTGGCGAATCAGGATGCGGTTTTCGACAAGCTCATCGATGGCTTTGCGCAGCGTACCGATGGAGACGCTGTATTCGGTCGCAAGTTGCCGCTCGGACGGAATCAATTGCCCCGGCTTGAGCTCGCCCGAGGCCAGTTGCTCCATAAGGGCGCGCTGCACGCCCTTGTAGAGCGGCCCGCCATCAAGGCTGGTCAGTGTCATGGCGTTCTATGCTTTCGATAACAAATGGCGGGGCCGCCTAGGGGGGCTTCGGTGCGGACAATGGCTTGAGCATCGACGCAGAATTTTCAGTAGAGCGTATCAGCTTATGTGGGAAATCCATAATACTTCAGGGCTGGCATCGCGTTTGCTATAAAGTCGACTTAGGAATAAATGACGCTTCAGCCCCTATGCAATCGACGTTTTCTGGAAAAGTTATATCGAACACTCACATCGTCCAGTGTGCATTGGATGAAATTTAGTGGGGTCTCAAAACAATTTTTGCAGACGCGCTTTTGCCTTCGTGCAAGTCAGAGAATGCGGCTGCGCCGTCGGCTAGACTGCGCTCCTCGACCCACATGCAATCGCCGAACGATCCTTGATGCAGCGCGTTCACAGTGGCGCGCAGATCGGCCATCGTGTAGGTGTAGGTTCCGATTAGCGTGATCTCTGCGAGCGTGAGCTTTCGCATGTCGATTTCGCTGGCCCAATCCTGAAGGCCCACATGTACCCACACGCCACCGTGTGCAATCGCCTTCATCGCCGCGTTTCGCGTGTGTTTTGATCCCACGCAATCGAATACGATGTCGCACGAACCTTCGCTCGGCCCCGCTTCGGCCAGTGGGTCAAAGACCGCAGCGTTGGCGTGGCGCGCAACGCTCGAGCGACGCAGTGGATTGGTCTCGGCGACGTGAACGCGGCGCACGCCGTAGTTCATCAAAAGGAGCGCCATAAACATGCCAATCGCACCGCCGCCACTCAACAGCACCGTCGATTACTGAATCGGGCGAACGGCCGCGC
The DNA here is from genome assembly GCA_038223495.1 of Burkholderiales bacterium. Taxonomy (GTDB): domain Bacteria; phylum Pseudomonadota; class Gammaproteobacteria; order Burkholderiales; family Casimicrobiaceae; genus Casimicrobium. The sequence goes on from JBBRGY010000300.1 coordinate 4,608, forward strand.
GCTGCGCCAT
>JBBRGY010000301.1:0-4603 GCA_038223495.1 Burkholderiales bacterium
CGTTTGAAGAAGACGTCACCACGACCGTAACTTCCCGTGCGTTCACCCGTGCGTACGATTGGGGCGTTGGCGCTCGTGCCGGTCATTTCTATGAACCTTCGCTGGTTCGACTCACCGCCGGTCTCGATTACGAGTGGGGCAAATTCTCCAGCCGCCAATGGACAGGCACCTTGATGGCAGAAAAATTCTTCGCGAACTCGCCCTTGTCGGTGGCAATCACCGGCGAATTGTTCCGCCGCAGCGGCGACTATGAAGGCCGCCGCAACGATCAGCGCGGCATGATCATGCTGCGCTACGAATTGGGCGCGCCGCAAAGCAGCTTCCGCTCGAACAAAGTCACGCGTATGGTCACGACGACTGAGCGCGTGCCTGATCCAGCGTGGCGCGCCCCAACGGCGGCTGGAACTGCCCCTGGCATGGCCGTAGCCGCGACGGCTGCCAAACCAGTCGAACCCACGACGCGGATGGAAAAGCGCGTCACGCGCGCCAACTCGAACGACGCGCAGGAAACCTATTTCGATCTCAGCTCTTCGAAGCTCAAACCGGCTGCTTACAAAGAACTCGACGCACTGGTGGGCCGCATCGCCGCCCAGCGCCCTTATGTCGACCTGAAGGTGAATATCGTCGGCCACACCTGCCCAACGGGCTCTGATCGCAACAACGCGCTGCTCTCTAACAAACGCGCTGAAGCAGTCAAGGCTTACCTCGTCAGCAAAGGCGTACCGACAGAACTTGTAACGACCAGTGGTCAAGCGGGTCGCGCACCGAAATACCCCGAAGTAAAGGGCCAAAGCTTCCGCAATCGGCGCACCGACACGGACGTGTTAATTGTCAAAGAAAAAGTGGAAGACGTACGCGTCACGGTGCCAGCTGCCGTCGCAGCCACTACTGCACCGACCACAGGCGCATCAACCACACCAGCAACAGCATCCGTTGCGCCAATGATTGATCGTCAGGTTCAACGAGAGGTCGTGGATGACGTTCCGAACAACTGGATGTCACGCGCGCTGCACAATCCGGCGCAGCACAAAACCGCCGTTGACACCTATCGTTGGGTCGAAACGAACACCACTAAAGCTACGGGTGCCCGCCGCTTCTTAAACCGCGGCCCCGTTGCGGTGAATGATGCTTACACCATCGCATGCGACGCACCGGTGACGTTTAACGTTCTCGCGAACGACTCTGATCCTGATAGCGACCCATTGACCATCACCAGCGTTTCGACCCCCGGCAAGGGCACGGCGGCGATTTCGGCGGGCCGCGTTGTGTACACGCCTGCGGCGAGCAGCTGTACTGGTGCGGTTGACAGCTTCACCTACACCATCAACGACGGCAAAGGCGGCACATCAACAGCCACGGTGGCGGTTACGGTGAAGGCCGCACCGGTCGTTGTTCCCACCAATAACGCGCCAGTCGCGGTCGACGATGTCTACATCGTGCCGTGCAAAACCAGCATGGTGCTCGATGTGTTGAGTAACGACAGTGACAAAGACGGTGACGCGTTGACCATCACATCGGTGACGCAGCCCACACAAGCAGGCATCGCCATCAGCGCGAACGGTAAAACACTGACCTATAACCCAACGGGAGTGTGCTTCGTGAAAAACACCTTCACCTACACGATTAGTGACGGCAAGGGCGGCACCGCAACTGCAAACGTAACGCTGATTGATCCATGATTGATTAGCACGACTAAGCAGTAGACAATGGGCCACTTGGGTGGCCCATTTTTTTTTGCGTGATATTTGTAAGTTCAATGAAGCAGATACTGATCGTTCACCATTCAGCGAGCAGCGGAACGCGCGCAATGGTGAGCGCCTTTTGTAGCGGGGCAAGCGAGACACCAGGTATCAGCGTCGCTACACGTTCGGCGGGAGTCGCTTCTGTGCAAGAGTTGCAAAATGCCGACGCGTTGATCGTTGCGACACCTGAGAATTTCGGCTACATGGCCGGATCGCTCAAAGCGTTTTTTGACCGCACGTTTTACGCGTGTATGGCGGACACCACAGACGAAGGCGGTGGCAGCGCGAGCTTGCTTGCAGGTCGCGCCTATTCCGTGCTGGTCTGCGCCGGAAATGACGGCACAGGCGCTATGCAAAGCGTTGACCGCATCGTCACCGGCTGGCGTATGCGTAAGGCGCATCCGGGCGTCATCGCACGGCGGATAGGAGGAGAGGCGGGCTCATCGCGCGGCGCATTGCGCAGCGAAGATCTCGAGGCATGTCGCGAGCTGGGTCAGCTATTCGCGGAAGGACTCGCGATTGGAGCTTTGTAGATGCGCGACAAGGCCGAACGGCTACTTCCAGCTAGAACGATTTACCGCTTGAACGACCCCTGCACCGAAGCTGGCTCCGATGCGCCGTGCGAGTTTGTCGAAGGTGTTTTCTTCAATCGTGTAGTCGACTAAATCTTCCGCCTTAACAACATCGCGAGCCACACTTTCCACTGAACCCGTTGCGTCCGCCAGACCAATCTCAATCGCCTTGGTGCCGCTCCAGATCAAGCCGCTGAACAAGCCCGGCGTGCCTTCTTTTAACCGTTCGCCGCGACCCGCTTTCACCGACTTGATGAACTGCTGATGCACGTCAGCAAGCATCGCTTCCAGATGCGCCTTGTGTTCAGGTTTCATCGGTGCAAATGGATCCATGAATGCTTTGTTTTCACCGGCTGTCACCGTGCGATTCTCGATGCCCAGCTTCTCCATTGCTTTGTCTGCCCCAAAGCCCTGAAAAATCACGCCAATCGAGCCCACCAGGCTTGATGGATCAACATAAATCTTGTCGGCCGCAGCTGCCACAAAATAGCCCCCCGAGGCGCACAACTCATCGACCACAACATACAAAGGCTTCTCAGGATTGTCTTTGCGCAGACGCTTGATTTCGTTGTAAATACGCGCTGATTGGACCGGTGAGCCACCAGGACTATTGATGTTCAAAATCACCGCGACGCTATCGGTGTCTTTAAACGCAGCCGCAAGCGCCGCATTGATATTTTCGGCGCTCGCTTTGGAGTTGTCCGAAATCTCGCCCTCCAATTTCACCAGTGCCGTGTGGCGTCCTACGTTGTCGTTTGTCGAATTGCGTGAACCAATCCAGCCGTTGAACCACGCTAGCGCGAGCAATGACAGGCTGAGCCACAGCAGCTTGAAAAATATCGACCAGCGGCGCTTGGCGGCCTGCTCTCGCACGTTGGCGAGCGCAAGTTTGGTGACGAGTTCACGTTCCCAGCCGGGTTGAGAGGGGAGTTGATCCATGGGGTCCATTTTTCGAATTATCTATGCGTTGGCTTCTAGGTAGCTGCGCAGCGCAGATACCGAATCTACCAGTGTTAGCTTACGGTGCTCGTGCAACAGTTCCGGGTGATGCGCACCGTAGGTCACACCAATGGCGGCAGTGCCTGCGTTTGCAGCGAGTTGCAGGTCATGCGTAGTGTCGCCAATCATCACGGTGTCTGCAGCGGTCATGCCGGTTTGATCAAACAAAGCATTCAACATGCCGGGGTGAGGTTTTGCGAAGCCTTCGTCGCCACAGCGGGAGGCTACGAAAAACTCCCGCAAACCCAACGTATCAAACGCGCGATCCAGTCCTCTGCGCGATTTGCCCGTCGCGACGGCAAGCCAATGCCCGCGCGCTTTCAGCGCCGCCAGCATGTCAGTCACCCCGTCAAACAGAAAAATCTCGTTTTCGCCGGCCATGAAATGGTGGCGATAGCGATCTGTGAGCGGCAACAAGTCTGACTCTTTCAACGTCGGAATCGCGTGCTCCAGTGCCGGTCGCAAGCCCATTCCAATAATGAAAGCGGCTTGAGCGTCGGTCGGAATTGGGTAGCCCAAGTCCTCAGCCGAGCGCTGCAAAGCGCGCTTGATCACGCCAGTGGAATCGGCCAACGTGCCATCCCAATCGAAGACGATGAAAGGATATTTTTTTTGACTCATGTGGGTTCGCCGTACCAAAACGCTGCCAGCTCTCGCGGCAATGGCGCTTCTACTGTCACTGATTCAGCAGTAACAGGGTGTTCAAAGGTGAAGGATTTGGCATGCAAAAACATGCGCTTGAAGCCGGATGCGCGCAACGCTTTATTCCATACGCTATCGCCGTATTTATCATCCCCCGCAATCGGATATCCGCAGTGTTGCAGATGAACTCGGATTTGATGAGTGCGCCCGGTCTTAAGCTCAGCCTCGAGCAGGCTCATATCGTGGCGCCGTTCGACGAGGTTAAAAACGGTGTGGGCGAACTGCCCCTCTTCCGTATTCACCGCTACGCGGCGTTCCCCATTGGGCTGCGTGTACTTCGCTAATGGCGCTTTCACATGCTGGCGATCATTCACCCATTCGCCCTTAACGGCTGCCATATAACGCTTATCGCCGGTCTTTTCACGCAAAGTATCGTGCATCCCAACCAGCGCGACACGCGTTTTTGCGATCAGTAACACGCCCGATGTGTCGCGATCCAAGCGGTGAACCAACTCCAGCATGGGAGCATTGGGACGTGACATCCGAATCTGCTCAATCACGCCAAAACTAACGCCGGAACCACCGTGCACTGCCACGCCTGCGAGCTTGTTAACGGCAATCAGGTGATCGTCTTCCCACACGATTTCA
>JBBRGY010000302.1:0-4598 GCA_038223495.1 Burkholderiales bacterium
GTTCGCCCGCGCGCTCGAAGCTCTGTACTCCCATCTGCGGAAATCAGGCCTTCAATTCTGAGTGAACCCGCAGTTCCTGCTTCTCCGTGCGATCCAGTGAGAGCACCGTTCACGACGCTTGCCGGAAAGTCATAGCTATAGCCCTTGGCGCCGGATTCTTCAGTGTTTGATGGGCATGAGATTCGAACACTCCATTTGCCGTCGAATTGACTCTGTTCCACCTGGGCAAGTACTGCTACGGGCAACAGTGCCGCAGAGCTGGCAAGTAGCGCGAGGATGGTAGTGGGTAAGTTCATTGCGCGGCCTAAAGCAATATAGATTCGCGTCACAAGTTTATATTTTTTTGCGCACGTATTCAGTGGCAAGCCGGAGGCGCAATTGCGCAATTGATGCAACGTGTCTGCGCTTGATGCCGATCAAAAATACAATTTCATTTTTGCAAGTACTGCGCTCGGCTGCGCTGCAAGTTATTGCCGAGAAGGACTCTGCCGCAACGCCACGGCAACCCCCAGCAACGTCGTCGCGGCCCCCACGGCGTGATACAGATACATTTGCTCATCAAGCAGCGCCCAAGCTGCTACGGCGACCAACACCGGCAGCAGATTCATGAACAGGCTGGCACGCGCTGCGCCCCATTGTTTGACGCCGGTCATCCAGAAGAACGGCGCGCCGATGGACGCAGCGGTACCGGCATAGAGAATCAGTGGCGCGTTGCTAATTGTGATCGCCGACATCGGGCCTGCCAGCCAAAACGGAAGTAGCACCAACATACCGAATCCGATCTGGACGTAGAGCTGCTGCCAGGTGGACAGAGGCAAGGCCCAGCGCCGCAGCAGCACGCCGTACAACGCGTTCGATGCGACGGCAATCAGCATCAGGGCGTCGCCAATGTGTATGTCTGCCTGCATGAGCGCGAGAAGCTGTCCGTGCGTGGTCAGCACGATCAGGCCGAACAGCGAGATGATCGCGCCGACAAGTTGCCGCTTCGAAAGCGCCTCGGACGACAGCAGACTGGCGAGCAGCGCCGAGAAGAGCGGCATCATCGCCACAATCACGCCCATGTTCACGGCGCTGGTGGTTCTGGCGGCCTCGTAAGCAAGGCCCTGATACATCGCCATGCCAAGGCTGCCGAGCACGGCGAGCTTCCCCCAGTGACGGCGCACGACGGCCCGTTGTCGCCACACCGCACGGCTGACGAACGGCGTCAACACCAAAAATGCCAGCAGCCAACGATAGAAGGCAATCGACGCCGGGTCGATTGCGACGGCAGCCATTTTGGTGACCAGCGTGTTGCCGGTCCAGATCAGGACGGCCCATAGCGGCGCAAGCGCAATCGCCGATGCAGTGGCCGATGGCGGCGCGTTCACGGCCGTGGCAGTTGGGTTGGTTGAGGTATTCATGGCGGTGAAATGGTTCAAATGATGTCGATGACGTCATTTTTCGCGAGCGCGAGCATTGCGTACAGTGCATTTAGCAAATACTATCAATGCATGAAATGCACTGCTTAAACACTCAATGGCTAAGGTCGATCTGAACCAATTGGCAGACCTGGAGGCGCTCTTAACCGAAGGCAGCGTCGTTGGCGCGGCGCAGCGCCTGCATTTGAGCGCGCCGGCGATGAGTCGCCGTTTGACGCACTTGCGCGATACGTTCGGTGATCCGCTCTTCGTGCTCGCGGGGCGGCGTCTGGTGCCGACCGAGCGCGCCCTCGCGCTGCGGGAGCGAATTCGCGCGGTGCTGGAGGATGCGCGCGGAATTGTCATTCCTCCCGTGGTGGATTTCAGTCGTCTGGAGCGTACGCTGACGATTCGCGCGAACGATGGCTTCATTGGCGCATGGGCCGCGCGGCTGGTGGCACGCATCGCCGTTGATGCGCCGGGTGTGACGCTGCAAATTGTGCCGCGCGCTGACAACAGCATGGAGGCGTTGCGCAGTGGCGAAATTGATCTTGATCTCGGCGTGCTCGACGCGCCCGCGCCGGAAATTCACAGTCAGTCGTTGTTGAAGACTGTGTTCGTGATGGTGGTTCGTCACGATCATCCGCTCGCGACTGAGCGCGAGATTGATGTTGCCCAGTTCGTACAGTGGCCACACGTGTCTGCGTCGCGGCGAGGTCATGCGCAGGGCTCAATCGACTTCGCGTTGCGGGCGCTGGGGTTGCAGCGTCGCGTCGCCGTCGTCGTTCCGGGCTTTCAGGCAGCGATGGCGATGGTGATGAACTCCGATTTGATTTCGGCGATACCCGAGGCGTTTGTGCAGTGGAGCACCGAGCGTGAAAGGCTTCGCGTGTTTCCGCTGCCCGTGCCCTCCCCCGAGGTCAACATCGCGATTAGTTGGCATCCCCGATATCACGCTGACCCAGTGCACCACTGGTTGCGTGAGCATGTGAAGGCCACGACGAGGGGCGCTCACAGCATCGAGGAAGCCGTTAAATATGAAACAGCTTCTGGCTGAATGCCCTATTTCACAGGGGCTAATGCTCGATAATGCTATTTGTCGAGTTTAGGCGATTTGGCAATCTAGCCCCCGTGCGTACGTGAGTTCACGTAAAAGCTGAAGCTCGCTGCGGTAATTCAGAATAAAGCAGCGGCGGCTCAGGAAGTTTCTGCGACGCGGCGCAGGCGCTCGCGGCTGTTGGTCAGGTGGATGCGCATGGCGGCTCGGGCAGAGTCGGAATCCTGACGCTCTATGGCGTCGAATATCACGTGATGCTCACGATTGACGCGCTCAAGATACGCGTTTTTTTCTTCCCTTGCCAACTGCGGCGAGTTGACGCGCGCACGAGGGATCAGTGTCGTCCCCAGATGGCGCATCAGCTCGAAAAAATGTGGATTTTGTGTGGCCTCGGCAATCGCCAGGTGAAACCGAAAATCGGCCTCTATGGTGTCGGAGTCGGTCGCCGCGCAGTGAGCAAATTCGTCGATAGCCGCTTGCATTTCGGAGAGTTGCCGCAGGTTCCGCCGCGCGGCGGCAAGCCCTGCGGACTCGGTCTCCAGGCTCGCGCGCAGCTCAAGCACATTGATGATGTCAACGACCGTTGCAACGTCAACCGGATCAATGCGAAAGCCCGGACCATCCGGTGGTGATTCACTGACAAAGCTACCAATGCCGTGCTGCGTTACCACCAACTGAGCCTGCTGCAAACGCGAGATTGCTTCGCGAACGACGGTGCGACTGACGCCGTGCTCAACCATGATTTCCGCCTCGGTCGGCATACGCATACCGGCAAGGTAAGTGCCGTCTTTGATGCGCGCCTGCAGCGTCGAAACAAGCTCAACGGCCAAACTGCGGCTCTTGCGTAGCGGTCGTGAAGCTAGTTGTGTGGCCATCGGCGCACTTCCTTCGTGATTGGTCTCGTTAGACAACTGACGTGTCTGTTCGAATCAATTCTAGTCGGGCGTCTGAAGCGCTTGAACCCCGTTGCGTGGATTCGGCGCGTTCGCTGACGTCGTCTCGTCGCCCCGCTTGACAGCTATTCATTGAAACTGCGGTTGACACTTTCGTTTGATGCACTAACATTGCGGCAAATGTTAGCGCTACCATGTTTTCCTATTCACCTATTTGTGCCGCAGCTGCGCGCGAAAATTTATCGCCGTCACCTAGCAAAAGTCCGACGGAACATGCGAAATCGCGCCCGTTGTATGATAACTGACAAATAAGATCGTATCGAAACCGAACATGTCGAACAAAATTAATCGTTTGTTACTCACGGGCGCCGCAGGTGGTCTCGGCAAAGTGCTGCGCCCCCGACTTGCCACGCTCGCCAACACGCTGCGCGTTTCGGATATTTCGAACCTGGGCGACGTTGGTCCCAATGAAGAGTTAATCCCCTGCGACTTGGGCGATCTTGACGCGATGCTCGCGCTACTCGACGGTGTGGATTCCGTCGTGCATTTGGGCGGCATGTCGGTTGACGGTCCGTTCGAGCCCATTCTTAACGCGAACATTCGCGGCGTGTACAACCTGTACGAAGCGGCGCGCAAGAGCGGCACCAGGCGCATCGTGTTTGCCAGCTCAAACCACGTCGTGGGCTTTCACAAACAGAGCGAACGGCTTGACGCCGACGCCCTGCTCCGCCCCGATGGCAACTACGGCATTAGCAAAGCGTATGGCGAGGCGACGGCGCAATACTATTTTGATCGCTTCGGCATGGAGACGGTGTCCATGCGCATCGGCTCATCGCTCCTCAAGCCAAAAGATCGCCGCATGATGTCGACGTGGCTGAGTTTTGACGATCTGACCAGCCTGATCACCTGCGCGCTGCATGCCCCAAACGTGGGGCACACCATCGTGTACGGCGCATCGAACAACAAGCACACGTGGTGGGATAACGGCAAGGCCGCGCATCTAGGCTGGGCACCTAAAGATTCGTCAGAACCGTTCCGCGCTGAAATGGAGGCAACCGCTGTGCATTTGGCAGCGGACGACCTCGCCATGCAGTATCAGGGCGGCGGCTTCGTCAAGCTCGGCCCGTTCCCGAGCAAGTAGCCGCAGCGCAACCTAAGCCACCCAATGACCAGCACAGCACTCATTTTTGATGGCAAACATGGCACGGGTGAAAGCCCCGTTTGGGTGCCCGAAGAAGACGCGCTGTACTG
>JBBRGY010000303.1:0-4596 GCA_038223495.1 Burkholderiales bacterium
CGCTCGCCGAGAACGTGGGCCTCGCTCCACCGGTGCGTCCGAAGCCACTCAATCAAGATCAATTGCTAGGCCTGTTTGCCAGCGATGTGGTCGGTAGAAACGTGGTATTGGAGCCCGCAACGCAGTTCGATATGTGCGGCAAAACCGATCTCACCAAACAGTCACTCGAAGTCGTTTACGACACGGTTTGAAGTAAGCAGTACCGCAATGACCACAGAAGTAATCAACCCGGAAATCGCAGCACTTGAGCCCACCGTGGCTGTGCCTGCGGCGTTGACGGGTGACGGAATGGGTTGCCATTCCGGCAAGGAGCAAATGCTCGCTGCTGCCAATGCGGCTGGCAAAAGCGCTGTGCTCAAACAGTACGCAAAAGACTATCCGCACAAAGCCGACGCTGGCCCGCATGATCAGCCTCAGTCGATGTGCCCCGCGTTCGGAAGTCTTCGTGTTGGCCTGCGTATGCGTCGCACGGCAACGGTGCTGTCGGGTTCGGCATGTTGTGTGTACGGCTTGACATTTACGTCGCACTTTTATGGCGCGCGTCGCACCGTCGGCTACGTTCCGTTCAACTCGGAAAGCCTGGTAACAGGCAAACTATTCGAAGACATTCGCGAAGCGACTTACAAGTTGGCTGACCCAGCGCTGTACGACGCGATTGTGCTGATCAACTTGTGTGTGCCCACGGCGTCCGGTGTGCCTCTGCAGCTGCTGCCGAAAGAAATTAACGGCGTCCGTATTATCGGTATTGACGTTCCAGGTTTCGGCGTGCCGACGCATGCTGAGGCGAAAGATGTGCTCGCCGGTGCGATGCTCAAATACGCCCGTACCGAAGCTGAAAACGGCCCGGTGCAAGCGCCAAAAAATGGTCGTAGCGAAAAACCGACTGTGACGCTTCTCGGCGAAATGTTCCCGGTCGACCCGGTGCAAATCGGCATGATGTTGGCGCCGATGGGATTGGCGGCGGGGCCGGTAGTTCCAACGCGCGAATGGCGCGAACTCTACGCCGCGCTTGACTGCGCCGTGGTCGGTGCGATCCATCCGTTCTACACGGCAAGCGTGCGCGAATTTCATGCGGCAGGTCGTACAGTCGTAGGCTCCGCGCCGGTTGGCGTGTCTGGAACTGAAGCCTGGTTGCAAGCCATCGGCACTGCCGCGAACGTTGAGCAGGCGAAGATTGATGCGGCGAAAAATTCGCTGCTACCGATGATTGAAGGAGCGATCGCAAAGTCGCCGATCAAGGGCCGCATCACACTGTCGGGTTACGAAGGCTCCGAGCTTTTGGTCGCGCGTCTGCTAGTCGAGAGTGGCGCCGATGTGCGCTATGTCGGCACGGCTTGCCCGCGCACTGAATGGAGCGACCCGGACCGTGAATGGCTTGCGGCTCATAACGTGCATGTGCAGTTCCGCGCCTCGCTGGAGCAAGATCTCGCGGCGATGCGCGAGTTCGAGCCCGATCTCGCGATTGGTACGACGCCCGTCGTGCAAGCCGCCAAAGAAAAAATGATTCCCTCGCTGTATTTCACCAACCTGATTTCAGCGCGCCCACTGATGGGTGTGGCGGGTGCGGGCTCATTGGCCACAGTGATCAATTCAGCGCTCGGTAACAAATCACGCTTTATCGAAATGCGCGAGTTTTTCGCTGGTGTGGGCGAGGGTGCCACAGCGGGGATATGGCAAGACCTGCCGAAAGATCATCCGCAGTTCCGCGCCCATTACAAGAAGCAGCTTGCCGCTCAGGCCAAAGCCCGCAAAGCTGAGGAGATGATCTGATGCTGGTGCTCGATCATGATCGTGCGGGCGGATATTGGGGCGCGGTCTATGTGTTCACCGCGGTCAAGGGCTTGCAGGTCATCATTGACGGCCCAGTGGGCTGTGAGAATTTACCCGTGACGTCGGTGTTGCATTACACAGACGCGTTGCCGCCGCATGAATTGCCGATTGTGGTGACGGGTTTAGCAGAAGAACAGCTCGGTCGCGAAGGTACTGAAGGCGCGATGAAAAAAGCGCATGCGGTGCTTGACCCTGACATGCCAGCAGTTGTAGTCACCGGCTCCATCGCTGAGATGATCGGCGGCGGCGTCACGCCAATGGGCACCAACATTCAACGCTTTTTGCCACGCACGATTGACGAGGATCAATGGCAAAGCGCCAACCGCGCCATGTTGTGGGTATTCGCAGAATACGGCTACAAGCGCGGTGTTCCGCCACCTCGTGAGCGTCCAGTAGGTTCGAAGCCGCTGGTTAACATCATCGGCCCCGCGTATGGCATGTTCAACATGCCGAGCGATCTTGCCGAGATTCGTCGCCTGGTCGAAGGCATCGGCGCAGAAATCAATTTGACGTTCCCGCTCGGAACGCATTTGGCTGAAGTGCGTAATTTGACCGATGCCAAGGTCAACATTTGTATGTACCGCGAGTTCGGTCGTCTGTTGTGCGAATCGATGGAGCGTCCGTATCTGCAAGCCCCGATTGGGTTGCACAGCACAACGAAGTTCTTGCGTAGTCTCGGCGAATTGCTGGGACTTGATCCAGAGCTATTCATCGAGCGTGAACGTCACACAACGATCAAGCCGATTTGGGACTTATGGCGTTCAGTAACTCAAGACTTTTTTGGCACCGCTAGCTTCGCGGTCGTCGCTACGGAAACCTACACGCGAGGTCTCCGTCACTTCCTCGAAGATGAACTGGGCCTACCGTGCAATTTCGCGGTGTCGCGCATTCCGGGCGCAAAGACCGACAACGAAAGTGTCCGCAAACTGATCAAAGAAAAGGCTCCGCTGATTCTCTTCGGTAGCTTTAACGAACGCATGTATTCAGCTGAAACGGGCGGGCGCTGTGCCTACATCCCCGCGTCGTTCCCCGGTGCAGTGATTCGTCGTCATACTGGAACGCCTTTCATGGGTTACGGCGGGGCGACATACGTGGTGCAAGAGGTGTGTAACGCGCTCTTTGACGCGCTGTTCCACATCATTCCGCTCGCCACCGAAATGGATCGCATTGAGCCAACGCACGCCAAGCCACATCGCGAAATGCTGTGGCTGGATGACGCCAAATCAGCGCTTGATGAGCTGGTTGATATGCAGCCGGTGCTGGTGCGAATCTCGGCGGCGAAGCGTTTGCGCGATCAGGCGGAGCGCCAGGCGCGTGCCGCAGGTGTCGAGATCGTGACGGCCGAGCGTGTCGCTGCGGCGAAGCGCATCGTGCTCGAAGGGGCGTTGGCATGACCAACGTCATCACAACAATTTCTCAAGTCGTACGCAGCAATGCGCGCGACCTGGTAATCCCGGCCGCGTGGGGTTCGCGCGGTAATGGCCGAGAGGCCTTTTTTGGAGAAGCTTAAATGGCAGACAACAGAAGTAATGGTTCGCTATCCGGCCTGACCGAGCATGAAGCCAAGGAGTTCCACGGAATCTTCATGAGCAGCATGTTGGGTTTTGTTGCAGCGACGGTGGTTGCTCACGTCCTCGTTTGGATGTGGCGTCCTTTCTATTGATTTAGCGCTGTTAGCGTTTTGAAACTAATCGTAGTGTAGTCAAGTAGATGGAGAACAACATGGTGAGAATTTCTGAAAGTACCAATCACGGTTTCTCTGTGATTTTCCTCACAGGTTTCGTCGTCATTTTTGCGATTGCACTCGTCGCGCAGCCTTTGCAATTGCATTGGCGAACGTGGTTTCCGGGCGCTGAAGGCAACAAATCAATCATTCACGCCGTAAGGGATTCTGTGTATTCCTTTATGTCGCACTTAACTTAGTAAGGAGAAATCCACATGTGGAAAATTTGGCTACTGTTTGATCCACGCCGTGCGTTGATCGCTGTTCTCATGTTCGCCTTTGGTATGGCGCTGCTGATTCACTTCATTGTGCTCAGCTCACCACGCTACAGCGACCATCTCGGTTGGGGTGCCACATCGCAAGCTGCGGTGAAAGCCCCTGTAGCGGCCAAACCTTAATTGGTTTGACCGATTGCCGCGAGTCTCAACGACGCGTCGAGACTTGCGGCGCCCACTTACTTTTTACTCACAGTTCATTGACGAACTATTTACTTGAACACATAACGGGAGGATTCCACCATGGCCTTATTGAGCTTTGAGAAGAAGTATCGTGTCCGCGGAGGCACGCTACTCGGTGGGGATCTGTTCGACTTTTGGGTTGGGCCGTTCTATGTGGGTTTTTTTGGTGTCACGACCGCGTTCTTCGCGTTGCTCGGGACCGCACTTATTCTCTACGGCGCGGCGATCGGCCCGACGTGGAACATCTGGCAGATCAGCATCGCGCCGCCGGATTTGAAATACGGCCTCGCGCTGGCGCCACTGCGAGAGGGCGGACTGTGGCAAATCATCACAATTTGCGCGCTCGGCTCATTTGTCTCCTGGGCCTTGCGAGAGGTTGAGATCTGTCGCAAACTTGGCATCGGCTATCACGTGCCGTTTGCGTTTGCATTCGCAATCCTTGCCTATTTCTCGCTGACCGTCGTCCGTCCGATGTTGATGGGCGCATGGGGCCACGGCTTCCCGTACGGAATTTTCAGTCACCTCGATTGGGTGTCGAACGTCGGTTACCAGCACCTCCATTTCCATTACAACCCGGCGCACATG
>JBBRGY010000304.1:0-4584 GCA_038223495.1 Burkholderiales bacterium
CTATGCCGAAAAATTCTGTTTACAAGGCGGCTGTCGACAAAGAAATGGCGACAACTTAGCTCTGGTGTTCGCACTGCTAAATTACGAAATACCTACCCAATCGCTAGGGTGAACCATGGCCGCCATCTGGAAACAACCTCTCTCCGTCGCGTCTCTCACTGAGATTCACATCAACACAGCGGTCGCGCATCTCGGTATCGAATTTCTTGCGGTCGGTGACGACTTCATCAGCGCCAGAGCGCCGGTCGACACACGCACCCGACAACCTTACGGTATCTTGCACGGCGGCGTGTCGGTGGTGTTGGCGGAAACGCTCGGATCGTGCGGCGCGGCGTTCTCCTCGCCCGCTGGATACCGCGCGGTCGGTCTCGACATCAACGCTAATCACATCCGAAGCGTGACCGACGGCTGGGTCACGGGCATCGCCCGTCCCATCCATGTCGGTCGCACTACGCATGTGTGGCAAATTGAAATGACCAACGACGCGAGGCAACTTACCTGCGTGTCCCGAATCACGATGGCGATACTGGCACCCAACGGATAGCGCAAGGACGTCAGTGGTCAAACCAAGCTGTCGGAGCATCCACATGACCAAAGTCAAGACACAACAAAATGATGTCGGAGTGTGAAGGACATGAAGCGTTATTCGCGAAACTCGGGAAGCACAAAATGGGCAAGGCCTGCCTCTAAGTTCGTCGCCCCTCAGACATTGAGCTGCCCGTCCTGAAGCAACTGATTGCGCGCTCGGTAGCGGAGATCACGCGGCGTTATCCATAAAACGTTCTTCTTTGCAAGCGTCGGATTTAAATTTGATATGTCAGCTTTTTCATGTAACGTGGGTCGCACCTATGCGCTGGCGGCGCGACGCGTTAAAAGCTAAGCCATGAGCCGCTATCTCCTCTCCGTCCTCGCCTTGCTTGCCGTTGGCTTCGCTTACGGCGCGCTGCGCAATCGCGGGCGCGTCACCAAGCGTATCCCCGTGTGGGTTATCGTCATCCTGCTGCTGGGCGTTTTCTTTGTGGGGCTGTTGCTGGCGTTCGCGACGGGCAGCACGACATTGGGTTGGATTTCCGGGATTTCGCTGATGGTGCTGTTTCCGGTAGCGATGTTTCTTGGAATTGGCTTCGCGATTGGCTCAATCTTCAATCGCACCAAGGCCCCTGCGCCCAGTCCACCGATCGGACGAGAAGCCCCTGCTGCGTTAGAGCAACCTCCGTCTGCGCCGTTCATCGCGAATGTTCTCACCATCGCAGTAGATCGCGACAGCGTCGCGGCAGGCGACGACACCCAATCGCATGCCGCGATCGCAACCGTGCCGGTCGATAGCAACGTGACGGAATTGGTTGGCGCCGCGCTGCGCATTTGTCCATTAGCGAGCATTTCGGGTGGCAACGCAACATGGCTAATTGACGTTGATGCCACTTGTATCGGCGTGATTGCGCAGCAGTGGCCACGCCCAAAATTCGCCATTGCAGAGCACACCAGCGTGACTGATGTTTTCGCGGGAAAGAACAAAACGCTGCACTTTCGGTATTGGTGTCAGGTCGATCCTGATGCAGTGTTTGAAGCGGTACGCGATGGGCAGCCGCTACCGCCGCGCTACTAACACGACAACTGAATTCTCCTTGTAAATGTTCTGCGGGTCAGTCGCATAATGGGCGCGATAGAGCCGCACACATCAACAACAGCGGCGATCACCTTCGTCACCCAAAGGAGTGTTCCATGTTTTCTATTCACCGAATTTTTGTCGCTGCTGGCGCGTTGTCCGCGCTGTGGCTCACAGGCTGCGCGCAAGCGCCGATGCACGCTGCCGCGCACGACCACGGGCGCGTGGAAGGCGCAACGGTCGAGGGCGGCCCGCGCTACGCGGTAGACGCCACCTGGCCCAAGCCGCTGCCGAACAACTGGATTCTCGGGCAGGTCGCGGGTATCGCTGTCGACAAAAACGACACCATCTGGATGATTCATCGGCCGCTTACGCTGACCGATGACGAGAAGGGTTCAACGCTCATTCCGCCACGCTCGAAATGCTGTGCGGCCGCACCACCGGTGTTGCAGTTTGATCGCGCAGGCAACCTGCTGCGCTCATGGGGCGGGAAAGGCTCAGGCTTCGACTGGCCGGCGAATGAGCACGGCATTTATGTAGACCCGAAAGGCGACGTCTGGGTCGGTGGTAACGCAGCCGAGGACGGCATGCTGCTCAAGTTCACGCCGGACGGCAAATTCATCATGCAGATCGGCAAACCCGGCAAGAGCCAGGGCAGCAACTCCACCACCCAGCTCAGCCGCCCCGCACACATGGAGCTGGATGCGGCTGCAAACGAACTCTACGTGGCCGACGGCTACGGCAACCGCCGCGTCATCGTGTTCGACGCTGCGACTGGCGCGTATAAAAGGCATTGGGGCGCGTACGGCAAAAAGCCTGAAGACGGAAAATTCCCCGACTACAACCCCGATTCACAACAGTTCGGTATGCCCGTGCACTGCGTGCGTATGACCAAAGACAACCTCGTTTACGTGTGCGATCGCATGAACAATCGCGTGCAGATTTTCAACAAGAAGGGCGAGTTCATCAAACAGTTCGTTTACGACGCAACGACTCAAGGTTCCGGCGCGGTGTGGGATCTGGTGCCGTCAGAAGACGCAGCGCAACGCTATCTGCTGATCGCCGATGGCACCAACAACGAAGTGCGAATCGTCGAACGCGCCACCGGCGAAAAAATCGGCTCGTTCGGAAGACCGGGACGTCAAGCCGGTGACTTCCACTGGGTTCACAACATCGCGATTGATTCCGAGGGCTCGGTATATACGAGTGAAGTGGATACGGGGAAGCGGGCGCAGAGATTTCGGCGGGTGAAATGATGGATAGCTTGATTGCTTTCGAGCACGACTCGACATCGCTTTTCAATAGGCTTCCTCTCATCGCAGCGTCGATAGATCTGCCATTTGTCTGCTCGCTCTGGGAAGCTGAACGCGTATCGGAACAGTCATATCACGGGATTTACAGGATTGATATCGCCACCGATGGCGGCTCAAAAGACCTTAAGTCTTGGCTGGAGACCTTCAAAAAGGAATGGGAGCGTTCAGATAAGATTGAGTGGACACCTAAACTCCAAAAGAAAAGAATGGACTTCCACACGGAATTGCCAGCATGGATGCCACTCTATCTCGGTAAATCGACGAACGTCGCACATAGAGTGAAACAGCACCTCAATTTGGGAATAGGAAAAACCACTTTCGCGCTAAAGCTGAAGGCGCGTCCACGTATGACGGAACGTCCTTTTCGTTTGCATGCTATCCGGCTGCGAAAAGAAAGCTACGACCTAATAGCGCCGCACTTAGAAAAGGCGCTACGTAATCGCTACAACCCGATTGTCGGCAAGCAATAAACAATTCGGATGCGCATCAGAATCCGCACCAACTTTGCTCCTATCAGCGCGTTAATTTGACGAACCGTAGTTGCGCACTTTGCTGCGCACCCTACCATGCAAGTATTACAATCGCTTCAGGTAATACTTCCAAGCATCATCCATGAATCCAGCTCTCACCGTCAAAAGTCAGGTCACGCTACCGAAAGCAATTCGCGACTATCTGGGCGTTTCGCCGGGTGAGCGCGTGACGTTTGAGCCCCTGCCCGACGGGCGTGTGGCAATTGCTGCGGCGTCGCCTTCGAAGAACAAGCGCGTTGATCCGATTGCGTCGCTACGTGGCTCCGCGACGCGGAAGATTAAAACTGATGCGGTGATGCGATTGACGCGTGGTGAGGACTGGAACAAGCCGTGATTCTGGTGGACAGCAATGTGCTCATCGATCTGATTCAGAACGATGCGAAATGGGCGGATTGGTCGGAGGCGCAACTGCGGCGATTGCGCAGCAAGGAAAAGCTCGCGATCAATGCGGTGATTTTTGCTGAGCTCGCCGTGAACTACAACACGGTGGATGAGTTGGCCGGTTTTCTTGATGCGGCATCGATTACGACGCTACCGATCCCTCAGGACGCTGCATTCTCGGCGGGGCACGCGTTTTTGCGCTACCGCCGTAAGCGCGGTGTGAAGACCGGCGTGCTGCCAGATTTTCTGATCGGCGCGCATGCGGAAGCCGCTGGGATGACGCTGTTGACGCGCGATTCGGCGCGATATGTGACGTACTTTCCGACGGTGCCGTTGATTTGCCCGTGACAACGACGGAGCGTTGACAGCGCACTGCATGAAGTAATTTTCTAGATTGGCTTTTTCCTGAAATCACCAATGCATAAGGGATGAAGGGCTAAAGAGTTGATTATCGATATTCATCCGATTTCGCCTTCGGCCCCTATGCAGAGGCGCTTTCAGCGAAGAGTTGATCCCGTACATCGTTTTGTCTTCTGCGGTCGGTTTGGTTGTTGTAGTTACATACCTACAAACCCGAGAAATCCAGATTTATTGTGGTAACGTTGCTACATTGAAACATTCGCCGATGGAGGCTTCATCATGTCCATCACCACGCTCTCAAGCCGCGCGTTCAACCAGGACGCGAGCAAAGCGAAGCACGCGGCCAAAGACGGGCCTGTGATCATCACGGATCGGGGTCGTCCGGCGCATGTGT